>JANNYV010000465.1:0-5988 GCA_031410275.1 Bacteroidota bacterium | reverse complement strand
CTTTATTTTTTTACTTAATACAGCCATTAGCAATGACAATAAAATAGCCCCAATGGTATATACTAAAATAATCGGAGGAAAAATGATAGAAGCCACAATGATAACAAAGACAATACTGACTAATGTAGAGAACACAATATTCACAAACAATGACATAAATTTCTCACTGTCTGTTCGCACTTTTTCAAGCACAGAAAGCGTTTCACCACTTCGCTGGTCTTCAAATTTTTGATAAGGCAATTGCAATGCCTGCTTCAGGCCATCAGTATATACGTCAGCTCCGAAGCGCTGTATTACCGTATTGACAGTATAATCTTGAAAGGCTTTGGCTATACGTGAAAGCATGGCAACACCAATTAACCCTAAAATATATTTGCATACTGTCAGCATGAAAGCTGATTCTTCAATCATTCTTGGTTTTAAATCCAGGGCACCCTTTACCTTATCAATCAGCCACCCGTAAACGATAGGGTCACAGAGAGAAAACCCAATGTTGAAAGTTGCCAATAAAAATGAAAGAAAAACAAAGCCCCTGTATCTGGATAAATACTTTAATAGAATTTTCATACGAAGCGCAAATGTAAGATTAATCCTGTGTACTAAGTTGCGGCGACTCAATTTTTATTAGTGATAAGCTATAGTATCGAGAAGAATTGCAGCGCTTGCCAATGTTTCAGCAACTTACTTTAAAAACCTTCATTTGCTTATTGGCTATTTATTTCAAGCGCTGAGCCCTTGCGATTTTTGCCTGTGAAAATTTCTCTTTATAATAATCTGCTTCCTTTGTTTTTCCGATCGCTCTGTAAGTGATGTCTAAAAATTGAATGGAAGTAAGATCTAAGGAATCAAGTTTATGCGCTTTTTCAAACCAAAAGATGGCACTGTCAGGCCGTTGTGTGGCACCATAAATACAACCTATATTATTCACAAAATCAGGCTGAGTGGTATCGCCTAAATGGGCTTTCATAAAATAAGGTAAGGCCGATAATAATTTATTGGTCCCTGCTGTGATATAATATTGTGCACTGTCCATCATTCCCATGCTTTGATATTTCGCTCCTAAATTTGTCAATGGCATTGAACCGTTATAAAAAGCTGTTCCCAAATTATTTGTAAAAATAGGATTGGTACTATCTTCACTATAGGCCTTCATATAATATTTGTACGCACTATCTATTTGCCCGATATTGAAATAGGCTTTTCCTAATTGGTTGTAGCCATCACTTGGTAAAGCAGGATAAATACTCAATGCTTTTTGAAATACTTCAATCGAATGAAGATTTGCTTTGTGAATAGAATCTTTCAAATCAATATTTAAATGATTTTCATTAATATCTAATTCTAAATTTTCTGCAAACTCACTTCCTGATAAATGATTTCCCATATAAAATAAAAGATGCGTTGCGTTCGGATAATACTGTACATCGCGTGAGAATAATCCGAAATCTGATTTCCAATCTTTGTTTCTGTCATAGGTTTTGAAACTAAATAAACCGGCGACTAAAAAAACAAGACCAAACAGTAAAGGTGATTTTGACATGGTAGGCATAAAACGTTCGTCTTCTCCTTTTTGTAAATAATGTGACAAGGCAAATACGATTGCAATAATTAATCCAAGTGAAGGCACAAAAAATAAACGTTCACCAAATGAAGTTCCTATCAAAAAGAAAATGTTTGACGTAATAGACATTGAAATAAAAAACCATAACAATCCGAAACTGATCGCATGTGTAAATTTTCCTTTTTCACCCAATGGAAATAATTTCCAAATGGCAAAACCTAACATGCATGCCAATAACAGAAAGGAAATAATAAAATACGGGTCTGCAAAACCAACGGGCTCAAGAGATGAAAATGAATAATCGCAGGACAAGGGATGAGGGAATAAAAATGTTTTGATGTATAACCCTAATGTATTGATAGCCGATGCGAATGGAGATGAACCCACATAGGCCGGGTCACTGCATTGCACAATGTAATTGTCTAAAGCGTTTACCGGAGCCTCAGGTGGATAGCCATGCAATGATTTATACCGGCAAAATAAAAAGAATAACGTAATGCATAACATGATAGATGAAACCATTGCATTCTTCACGATATTTGCATTGGTGAAAAAATAAATAAACAACGGAAATATAGCCACCGCAACCACAGTAGACTCCTTCGAAAAGGATCCGATAAAATAGGCCGGAATAGCCAATAACAAGTACACAATATGTTCTTTTGAAAAATAAAGTTGTATGCAACGAATGGCCATTAAAATACCCAATAAACTTAATACCTCATCGCCACTCTTTACATTCGCAACCACTTCGGTATGTATAGGATGCGTGACAAATAGCAAAGCAATTAAAAATGGAACGACCCATTTTCTTTTCATAATGTCATAAAAAATAAAAAAGATAAAAACGCCAATCAGTGCATACAGCAACACATTTACCATATGAAATTTGTGCGGGTCTCCGTTAAACACATTCCATTCGATATTAAATAAAAATTTAACTGCCGGGCGATACAATGAATTTTCTAAATCCGAAAAATCACCTTTCCGAAGTGGTGTTGAAAATATTACTTTCGTGTTTTCCCAACTAACAGGAGCTTTCGTTATTTTATTATTTTTAATGATTCCATGGTCATCCAATACAAAACGATTATTGAAGGTATTGCTATAAATGAGAATGGTTACTAGTACAAGCAGCAATGGATATACCCAAATTCCTAAGGCATTCATAGCGGAAGAACCTTGCGGGTTATTTGTTACAGGCTGCTTGATTCGTATTGGATTATTTATATGAACAGTGCCCTGATTTTTTTGTTTATTATTTTTACCCATAAAATAAATTTCCCTTTCGTTAGTTGAGGATTAAAATGTGAGGGTAAAAGTAATTGTTCTTTTCTAAATTTATAAATGAAAATATTAATACAGGAAATACAGATTGTTTGGGACAAGAATTTTTGGAACACCAATTCAATTTCATTTTGACACTAAAAAAATATACATAAAATTATGCTGAACTATTTTACCTTAGCACCGCAAAACAAGCGAAAGAAAATAGACTATGCCACGCGAATCGAAAGAACGAATAAAAGACCGAATGCTAAAAACGGCTGCCCGCCTTTGGGGTTATGCCGATGTGGAAGTCGAATCGAGTTTTGATCCCATTGTGAAACTTATGCTGGATGCCTGTTCACATGAACTCGAAAAAATCAGTGGTGATATGGAAGCATCCCATTCACGTATGATCGAAAAAATGGTGGAGGTGATATTGCCGGATGTGTTGGTGGGTATCAGACCGGCTTCGGCCGTGATAAATGCTACACCGGTCGATGCCGAGTATACGTTACATCCCAAAAAACATTTTACAAGTGTCAAAAAAGTTGTCAATACGGTTACCAATACAACACAAAATCACACGGTACATTTTTCACCCATCGGAAATTTTCAATTGAAAAATGGTGCGGCAAAATATATTGTAGCAAGCAATAAACTTTTTCAGATTAAAGAACAATGGCAAAAAGAAGTGATATTGCAAACCAATGATTTGTCAAATGACAATTCGTATTGGGTAGGTATTGAAATGAAACAGGGCGTTGACAATTTAAAAGGATTGAATTTTTATTTTGATCTGCGTAATCAATTTCAAAAGGAAAATTTTTATTACCATTTGCGTCAGGTGAGTTGTGTTTGCAACGGAAAGAAAATTGAAATGGCAGCAGGTATGAGCGAAGAATCGCAATTCACACAATTAAATATTGATGAAATTTCTGACAACCTGTTTCAATTTAACCAAAAAATTTGCAATCATATTTATAAAATGTATCAAAAACAATTTCTTCATATCGAAGGAAATTGTCCGGTAAAGGAATTGCAAATGAATGATATTCCGGCGGCGTTAAAAGCAACATTCGGCGAAGCTGCTTTGAAAGAAAAAGTTAAAGAAAATTGCCTTTGGTTCAAATTCGAATTTTCATCAAGCCTGTCACACGAGTTACTTGAAAATGTTTTTTGCGGTACCAATTGTGTGCCGGTTATCAATCGCAAGCAACATGAGTTGACATACAAAACACAGAAATATATTAATGTCATTCCGATTGAAAATAAAGATTATTTTTTTGATATAAAAAGTATCATCGGGACAAATGGTGTGGAGTATCACAAACGAAATTTGACAACTTCATCGGAACTCGGTGATGGCGAAGCGATTCTGCGAGCCTCGGGTGTCGGGCGTTTCGATTCACGCGAAGCGAAAGAAACAATAGGTTATCTTTTGCAAATTATCCGGGATGAGACAAGTACCTTTTCTGAAATTGGTGGCGAAACCGTTGCTGTAAAAATGAAAGAACTCAATCAGGTACTTTCGCGTTTAGAGGATCAGATGCGTCGATTTCAAAACAGCGGTTCAAGTTGTTATATTATGCTCCGGCCAAAAAAAGAAATGGAAACAGTATACATCGACTACTGGACCAGTAATGGAAAAACAGGAAATGATATTCGTATCGGCACCAAACTTACGCAGGAAAATGGAAGTGAATTACAAGGAAATAATATTGTGATGCTGAGTACATCAATGGGTGGTAAAGATAAATTGAATCTTGAAGAAAAATTAAACCTGTTCAGAAAATATTTGTTGGCAAAGGATAGAATTGTGACTGCTGAGGATATAAAAATATTAGCCTTTCAATTGATAGGCCAACACCTTAAACAAGTAGTTGTAAGAAAAGGTGTCATGACCGGTCATGCAGAAAATATTGGGTATATCCGTTGCATTGATGTAGTACTTACATTCAAAAACAAAAACTCTTTACAGCCCGAAGAATTAGAGTATATTGTCAATGATTTAATGATTCGTTTAGAGGATAGTTCATCGTCATTATTTCCGTATAGAGTAATAATAAATTAAGGATATACTTCCTGTTAACTACTCTCTTTGTATACTAATTTTAAACACTTTCTTTTCACCATTTGATGTAAGAACTAAACTATATTCTCCATTATATAAGGTTGTTGTTTCGATATGGCAAATAGTACTTCCTTGATAAAAATCTTTCGTTATCAATCGTTCACCTTTTTCGTTTAATAATTCAACCTGCAATGAATTCAATAGCATTTCATGTGCCTGCACAACAATTAATTCTGAGGAAGGTACTTTGTAAATTTTAAATGAATTATTGGCAAATAAATCTTCTTCGGGAAGTTTGATTGTGCTTCCGAATGCCGTGACTGTAGTAGCGTTTGCATCTGTAACAGTTACAAGATAGGTGCCGACCAGCAGGTTTTTTATCGTGGCATTTGTATCGTTGTTATGTCTCCAATGATATGTATACGGTGGCTTGCCGCCTGTTGCATGCACCGTTATTTCGCCAAGCGATTTTTCATTGAGCTGTTTAATTTCTATAGTAGCAGACAATCTATTTTGTGCAACCGAATAGATTGTACTGAAAATCAGCATGAAAACTAAAAGAAAATGTATGATTCTATTTTGCATGCCGTATATTGATAAATATATTCTATTCCTAACATCCAATATCTGGAATTACTTGGAGTATAGGCACTTTTATTAATTGGTATTTGGGTTCACTAATATTCTCTTTTTGTTGGGTCTTGTCTTCCATCCCAAATATGCAAAATAAAAATTGAGTCTTCTGTTTCTCGATAAAAAATCAAGTACTCTCTTGCTTGGATGCGCTTGACATCCTTTCGTTTTGTTTCTTTGCCCAAACTTGGAAATTTTTGGATGACTTTTGTAGTGTCTCTGAAAAGTTTATTTAGTTTCTTACTATAAACATTAGATTTATTTCTGCCGACCCAATAATTTAGTATATCAAATTTATTATCTAAGGCTTCTTTAATCCAAACTATTTTTTTAACCATTCGTCAGTCATTTTATCTGCTTCTTCTTCTGAATAATATTCCCCTTTCTTAATTTGTGCTTCTGCTCTTTCAATAGCTGCTATTTGTTCAATATTCAAATCATACGTTTCAGTTTG
>JANNYV010000464.1:0-3894 GCA_031410275.1 Bacteroidota bacterium | reverse complement strand
GTGGCGGAAAACGCAACGCTTCAATTAGAAGATGTACATGCGACGTTGACAACTACATTGAATGCAACGAATGCATTTATTAATGCCGATGAAGTACATTTTGCCAATATTCTTTTTAATCTGATTGATAATGCCATTAAGTATTCGAAAGAAAACCCGACGATACATATCGAAACAAATAATCTTGGGAATTCGCTTCAATTAAAAATTTCGGATAATGGAATTGGCATGAGTAAAGAAACGCAAAATCATATTTTCGAAAAATTTTATCGTGCACATACGGGCAACCTGCACAATGTAAAAGGATTCGGATTGGGGCTTACTTATGTAAAGAAAATTGTGGAGGCACACGGAGGAAAAATAAATGTAGATAGTGAGTTAGAGAAAGGCACTACCTTTACGATGACCTTCTCAACTATGCCTAGGCTCGACTAATTTGCAAAATTCATAATCAACAATCAGTTCATATTCGATACCCATTTTCAGTGGCCTATTTTTTACTTGATGGCCCAATGGAAAATTGAAGCACACAGGGTAATCAAAGTCTTTGACTTTTTCCCATATCATTTCATATTCCGTCATTCCAAACGGAATTTCGTTATCGAGTGTATCGGTAAATGAACCCACTAAGAGCCCTGCCAAATTCGATAATTTTCCTGCACGAAGTAATTGCCATAGCATTCTGTCTATATTATATTTATACTCACCGATATCTTCAATTACCAGTATTTTACCATTGGTATCGATATCACTTTTTGTTCCAATTAAATCTGAAATCAATGCGAGGTTACCGCCTATAAGCTTTCCTTTACAACTGTTTTCACGATTCATTTCATGTGCCGGTATTTTATAATCAATTCGAATTCCACTTAGTATTTTATTAATAAAGGAAGTTGAAAAAGCATCATTATGTTCAGGGTTATAACCCGTTCCCATATGAGCATGTATAGTGGCAATATTAAATTGTGTGTGCACATGCGAATGAAAGCAGGTGATGTCGCTATAACCAACTAACCACTTTGGCCGTTCAATAAAATTTGAAAAATCTAATTTATCAATTATACGCACTACACCGTAACCACCTCTGGCAAAAAGAATGGCATTTATTTCCTGATCATCTAACATAATTTGCAGGTCGATTAGACGTTCTTCATCTGTTGCTGAAAATTTGTAATAGCTGCTGCCAACCGTTTTCCCTATTTTAAGTTTATACCCCCAATCACGTAATTGTGTAAACATAAATTTCATTTCCTCTAATTGTACTGAACCGGCTGGGCAAGTAATTCCGATGGTATCACCGGGTTTTAAATAAGGAGGAATGGTTATCATGTTTATAAAATTGAAGGGCACTCAGTCGTTTTCTGCGGTGTTTTACAACTGTTTACTATAACTTTGCCCAAAGATATAAAAACATATTGAATGGAAAATACAAGCAAAAAGTTTGCCATAAGTAGAAACATCGGCATTGTGACCGGACCTTTAATGGTTATAGCCGGATTAGTTGGTTATTTTACGATGTCGGTCAATAAATCAATCGCCTTGTTAGTGGTTACAATGGGCGTTGTGAGAATTGCCTTGACAGCATATACCATTTGGCTGAGTAAAAAAGAAAATCAACAACCTAAGATTGACTAAACGAATCATGAAAGAATTTAAACGACATTTAGTAACGGCAGCATTACCGTATGCAAACGGGCCGGTGCACATAGGACATTTGGCAGGGAATTTTTTACCCGCTGATATTTATGCACGGTATTTAAGAGCGAAAAAGGAAGATGTAAAATTTATTTGCGGCACTGACGAACATGGTGTGCCTATTACTATTCGTGCCATGAAAGAAGGCGTAACGCCGCAAGCTATTGTAGATAAATATTATACGATTATTAATGACAGTTTGAAAACGATGGGTATTTCGTTTGATATTTTTTCACGCACTTCAAAGCAAATTCATCACGAAACATCGCAGGCTTTTTTTAAAAAATTATATGATAAAGGATTGTTTGAAGAAAAGGAATCAGAACAATTTTTTGATGAAGAAAAACAAACGTTTTTAGCCGATCGTTACATCACCGGTACTTGTCCTAAATGTGCAAACCCGAATGCGTATGGCGATCAGTGTGAGAAATGCGGCTCGGCATTAAGCCCTGAAGAATTGATTGATGCAAAAAGTGCATTAAGCAATTCTATTCCCATAAAAAAAATAACCAAACATTGGTATCTTCCTTTACAACATTATGAAGTATGGTTAAAGCAATGGATATTAGAAGAACATAAAGATTGGAAAAATAATGTGTACGGGCAATGCAAAAGCTGGCTGGACAACGGTTTGCAGTCGAGAGCCATGACACGTGATAGTAATTGGGGTGTAAAAGTTCCCTTACCAAATGCAGAAGGAAAGGTGTTGTATGTTTGGTTTGATGCACCGATCGGTTATATTTCGGCAACAAAAGAATTAACGGCACAATGGAGTGATTATTGGTGTAAAGAAGATACCAAACTAGTGCACTTTCTTGGGAAGGATAATATTGTTTTTCATTGTATCATATTTCCGGCGATGTTGAAAGCACATGGTGATTTTATTTTACCGGAGAATGTGCCCGCAAATGAATTTTTAAATATTGAAGGAGAAAAAGTAAGCACGAGTCGGAATTGGGCGGTATGGGTAGATGAATATGTAAAAGATTTTCCTGACATGCAAGATGCGCTTCGTTATGTGTTGTGTGCAAATGCGCCTGAAACAAAAGATAATGATTTTACTTGGAAAGATTTTCAGGAGCGAGTGAATAATGAACTAGTTGCCATCTTTGGAAACTTCGTGAATAGAGCTTTTGTATTGATGCATAAATTATGTAATGGCAAAGTGCCTGCCTTTCATGTAGAGCATAAAGATGAAAAAGATGATGCCTTATATGAAAAAATTATTGCCACAAAGGCAACAGTATCTACTTGCATTGAACATTATAAATTTAGAGAAGGCCTTTTTGCCGTGATTGATTTGGCCCGGGAAGGGAATAAATATTTGCAAGACAAAGCGCCTTGGAAAAAAGGAGATGACCAAATAGCAATTGACAATTGTTTGCATATGAGCTTACAATTATGCGCCAATTTAGCAATTTACATCAACCCATTTTTACCCTTTACAGCTGCTAAATTATCACGTATGATGAAGGTAGTAGATCGTATGTTGGATTGGGAAAATGGAGGCAGTTTAAAATTATTACAAAAAGGCTATCCTTTAAATCCACCGGAATTACTATTTAAGAAAATAGAAGATGAGGAGATGGAGTTTCAGCGAAATAAATTAGCCGGAAAGCCGAAGACTGAAGATGCAGTTAAACTATCCGTTGCTGAACATGTAGCATTAAGCATCTCAAAGGAGACCATCCAATTTGAAGATTTTGATAAAATTGATTTGAGAGTAGGGAAAATTATTGCAGCAGAAAAAGTAGAGAAGGCGGATAAGCTTTTAAAATTATCGATTGATTTAGGTTTTGAGCAGCGAACAGTTGTAAGCGGTATTGCCATACATTATTCACCTGAAGAAATTGTTGGCCTTCAAGTAACCTTGGTAGCCAATCTTGCTCCACGAAAAATGCGCGGTATCGAAAGTAATGGTATGATATTAATGGCTGAGAATGCTAACGGGAAATTGATTTTCATTAACCCGGGTGGAGAGGCGATGAATGGAAGCATTGTGAAATAAATGAGGTAAAATTATGAATGATCATTCATAATTGTGCACCAACAAGTAGTTGCCGCTTACATTATGATTAAATTGCTTCTCTAAATGATGGGCAGGCGCAGGGCTTTCCTCAAGGCAAACCACGACGAAAAAAAATTTGCTTGAGAATATATTGTTGAATGTCTATAACAGTTCAACATAGTAATGAAACC
>JANNYV010000463.1:0-2575 GCA_031410275.1 Bacteroidota bacterium | reverse complement strand
AATGCAATAAACGACAGCAGAATGAAAAAATAATTGGCAGGCTCATCATAGGTATAATTGGTATTAAAAAACGCACAGAGAATAGAAAACCCTAGAAAAAAAATAACCTGCGCACCTATAGCATACGCCATAGAATAATGTAAGGCTAAGGTATAATAAAAGACAAGTAGTCCGCAGCAAAAAAGTAAAATAAAATTGACTATGATAAACGAAGTGCCTGATTGAATATTGCATCGCGAGGCTACTTGTTCAAACAGAAAAGTGCTGACAGGTCGGCGTGCAAAGGCAGGTCTCGTTTTATGGCAATCAATTGCATCGATTAAATATTGCTGATCAATTGCATGCATCTCATGTGTATTTTTTGCATCCCATTTATTCAGCATGGTATCAACATGTTCATTAAAATGAAATGCGTGCAACAAACCAATTCCAATGAAAGAAATAAGAACCCCAGATATAAAAATCTTCATTCGCCTAGTAAGATAGAATGGTTAAATATACAATGAAACAAGCAAAGCGTTCTCCCTTTCCTTTGTAACATATCTTACTCAACCTGATTACTCATTGTACTTTCGTTGTGCAGACGATCCAATGCAGTGACAACATACACATATTTTTTATCACTGATAATTTTGTCGATATATGTATTGCCTCGGACAACTTCAATTAAATTACTTGATGATGATATAGAAACTTTTTCATTGATAGCAAATCGGTAAATGGCAAATTGTAACTCTTCTTTAGGAGAATTTTCTACAGTCCATTGCAACACACGATAACCATCGCGGCCAAATGATATTTTTACATTCGGAGCTTTAGGGGCTTCATTATCTATCCATGGCATAAGTGGTAATAATGCAGGTTGCGGATTAATGACATGCTGCATCGTATAATTCAATCCGCATAAATTTTTCTTAAACGCATTGGCACTATAATAAGCACTGCCTGATACATTTTTTGTCTTCCTAGCAGCATCCACCTGAGTATCTATTTCATTCATATTTCGCCAACATGCTTTTGTTGAAACCCCTACCTGATAGAGACCGTGGCCAATATATAAACTTCTTCCGAAGGCGTGTTCACTCCACCATTTTAGCAGTTCAGAATAATCGGCAGCATGATGCCCAATTTCCCAATAAAGCTGTGGAAGTATATAATCTATCCATCCTTTTTTTAGCCATAATTCTACATCCGCATACAAATCATCATAGTTGGTTTGACCGGCTGTTGTATGACTTCCATCCGGATCTTTGTTGTAATTTCTCCATACACCAAACGGGCTAATGCCAAACTTGACATAGGACTTTGTTTGTTTTATTTTTTTGCTTAATGTTTCAATTAATACATCCACATTATTTCTCCGCCAATCATCTTTGTTTGTAAAGTCACCTTTATATTTAGCATATGTTTTGGCATCAGGAAATTCTACCTTGGCTATTCGATAGGGGTAGAAATAATCATCGAAATGCACGGCATCAATATCATAACGCTTCACAACATCCAATACAATTTTTGTAAAATAATCGCGTACCTCGGGTAATCCAGGATCGAAATATTTTTTTCCTCCGTAATTTAAAAACCATTCGGGATGCTGCCATGTGATATGGTCTTTCGTATTGGGATTTTTATTCGCGTCTACCAAGGCTCTGTATGGGTTGAACCATGCATGAAATTCGATGCATTGTTTGTGTGCTTCTTCTACCATAAATATCAAAGGGTCGTAATATGGAGTAGGAGCTTGACCTTGTTTCCCGCTCAAATAATGACTCCAGTTTTCATAAGGCGAAGCAAAAAAAGCATCAGCTGATGGACGAATTTGAACAATGATTGCATTCAATCCATTTTGTTTGCATTGAAATAAAAGAGATTTGAATTCTGCTTTTTGTGTTTCAGCATCAAGGCCTTGTTTGCTTGGCCAGTCGATATTAGCAACCGTCGCTATCCATGCAGCCCGGAATTCGCGTTTGGGTATTGGAGATTGTGCAAACACATTGACACATGATAATAGTAAAATGCCTAATAGAATTTTCATAAAGGCGTAAATATAAGAATAATGTTTGAAGCCAGAAGTGCTTTTGGCATATAACCAGTTGACTACTTTATTCATTTGGAGCAACAGAGCAGCAAGAATTGTAATTCCTTGCACGACATTCATAATTCAACATGCATCATTTAAAATTCCATTCCTTATTTTTGCCACATGCGAATTCTGTGTCTTTTAATTTTGTTTTATCCGTTGCATGCATTCTCTCAGCAAAATAGTACTTCGAATGGAGTATCTTGGGGAACGCATTATATGGGAGGGAAAATATTTATTCATACAAAAAAAATTCATGTAGATGAACCGGCCTATTCATCAGGCATAGAACTTTCATATAATCAACAAACGACCGGAACAAAAGATTGGCATCAACGTTTTGGGTTTCCGGAAGCGAGTGTTAATTTATTTTTTTCTGATTATGGCTCTCAACAATTAGGCATGGCTGTTGGAATTTACCCGGCTATTCAATTCAGAATAGTAACAAGTAAAAGAATAAATTGGTATTACAAATTCGGCGGTGGTATAGGGTTTGTT
>JANNYV010000462.1:0-2581 GCA_031410275.1 Bacteroidota bacterium | reverse complement strand
GTTTTAGGCAACTATGTGATTAAAGATATGGGCGGAAAAATTGATGATATTTTTGGAGGAATTGGTCCAATTTTATTACCAATGGCCATCGCAGGTTTCGGAATTTTATTTTCAATTATCGGAACCTTATGGGGAATGAAGCAATTATTTATTGGTCTTGATGCAAATGAAAAAGAATGGCTTAGCGTGCCGGGGAATTTAAGTACACATTTACTATTTGGTAAATTGCGTGTATTTTCATTTTATTCAGATGCAGGTCAATTTGGTGCATCACAGGCTCATACGGCATTGGTGGCTTGTATCCTTTCAGTCTTTGAAAAATCACGTGGACGAAAATTATTTTATATCCTTACTACCTTACTTTGCACATATGGAATGGTGGTTTCAGGAACTCGTGGAGCATTAGCAATTTTGGTTATTGGCTTTTTTAGTTATATGATGTTAGTAAAAAATTTCAAAGTCATTTTGATAGGCTCTACTATTTTGTTCTTGTTATTTTCATTACTCAAGTTTACATTTATTGGACAAGGCAATGCGGATATCGGTCGCTTACGAACATCATTAGATCCGAATAATCCTTCTTTATTGGTACGAAAGGAAAATCAAAAAAAATTAGCTGTGTATCTCGATGATCATTGGTGTGGCGGTGGTGTTGGCAGTGGTGGTTATTGGGGACAACGTTTTAGTCCCGATACATTTTTAGCAAACTTGGCACTCGACAGTTGGTATGTTCGTATCGCTGCAGAGTATGGCTATATTGGTCTTATACTATACATCATGATGATGATGTTTATTGTGTACATGGCCTATAAAAAAATCAGTAAAGAATTTGACCCTCTCATCAGAAATCAATTGATGGCAATTTTTTGTGGACTGACCGGCATCTTGGTTGCGAGTTATACCAATCAGGTATTTGGTCAAATGCCGACAGGTATTATTATGTATTTATCTATTGTATTTCTAACCCAAAAAGATACTGAAATTAAACCTAACCATGAAGCAGCTATTTCCTAAAGTCTCTGTGATTATTGTGAACTACAACCAAGCGAATGTTACGCATGATTGTTTGCGTAGTTTGCAAAACGTAACTTATCCGTCGCTAGAAATATTTGTAGTTGATAATGCATCATGTCAAGCTCAACGTATTCGACCACAAGATTATCCCAACGTGATTTGTATTGAAAGTGATATAAACCTTGGCTTTGCGGGTGGAAATAATTTGGCCATTAAAAAAGCGACCGGTGAATTTATTTTATTGCTTAATAATGATACTGAAGTGACACCCGATTTTTTGCAGCCATTGGTAAGCCTATTTTCTGAATATACTGATGCAGGTATTGCAAGCCCAAAAATAATTTTTCATAGTACAGGGCTTATTCAATATGCCGGAGCGAACGGAATCAATTCATTTACCGGAAGAGGCCAAACCATCGGATATAATGAAGAGGACAAAAGGCAATATGATAAAATTGAAAGAACAGCTCTTGCACATGGCGCTTGTATGCTCATTAAGCGTGATGTGCTGAATAAAATTGGTTTGTTGCATGAATCGTATTTTCTGTATTACGAAGAATTCGATTATTGTGAAATGGCAAAGCGTGCAGGCTTTTCGATTTATTACAATGGCTTTTCGCACATTCGCCATAAGCAGTCAGTCTCTGTTGGCAAGCTCTCATCACTAAAAGCTTTTTATATGGCCAAGAACAGAATTTTATTTGCCCGTCGAAATTTTAAGGGTCTCGAGAAAATAGCTTCCATATCATTTTATTGGCTGTTGGCCTTTCCTAAAAATGTATTGTCTGAAATGTTTGCCGGCCGTTATAAAAATAGTCTGGCAACAATTAAAGGGGCATGCAGAAATTTTGTTGAATAAAACTATCCTGTAAAATCATTCTTTCAACCAATGAAAATTCAAGTTAAACGAAATAAACCCAAACCAGTTTCTTCACTCATTTACTTTGTACATTAATAAATAAATTTATGTTCTTGCACATCATACTTTACATTTTGCTCCTCATCTTATTTTTCAATGCAATTTATCTATTGGTATTTTCTATTGCCGGAGAATTCAAATTGAAATACAACACAGATTATACGCATCCTTCTAAGCAACTTAATTTCTTAATTCTGTTGCCAGGGTATAAAGAAGATGCGGTGATTCTCAAATCTGCTGAAAGCGTTTTGTGTCAACAATATCAAACCTCGCACTTTACATGTGTGGTCATCGCCGATGCATTTATGTCTAAAACTATTGAGGCATTACGAGAAAAGGGTGCAGAGGTTTTTGAATTGCCTGCAAATGAAAAACGAAATAAAGCAAATGCAATTCAATTATATCTCAAAAACTGCAGTATTGAATACGATGCATGCATAATACTAGATGCTGATAATTGCGTTGAAGCGGATTTATTACAACGGGCTTCAGATTATTTTAATAAGGGTGTACGTATTTTGCAAGCAAGACGAGTGGCTAAAAATGAAGAGAATAGTTTATCGCGGCTCGATTCACTCAGCGAAATTATCAACAATCATATTTTCCGTAAGGGGCAGCGTACCTTAGGTTTGTCGGCTTGTTTAATTG
>JANNYV010000461.1:0-4119 GCA_031410275.1 Bacteroidota bacterium | reverse complement strand
AATTTCAAAAGTATTCGTATTTATCTTTTAGGATTTGGCATTGTCAGTCTTATTCATTTATTTTTATTGTACTTTTTTTATCCATCTTTTTTCGACACGCAAACATTTTCTGAGTTGGGCAAGCGAACCACTTCTTTTCATTTCAATTTTCAAAACAATAGTTTTGGTATTGAATCAATCCTCTCCTCTTGCCTTATATTATTTTTCCCTTGCTTCTTACTTTTCAAAAATTACCACCTAATCAGAAAATCAAAAAATGAATGGGATCTCTTTATTAGCTTTCTTTTTATACTAACGATAAATACGTTAATTGTCTTTTTTACGGCATTTGCCAGAGAGTCAAGATTATTTGCCTTACCGCTTTTACTTATTTATCCGCTATTAGGTAAATATTTCCTTTTAGAATGCCGGGGATTCATTTCCTTACAACTCAGGAAAATAAATTTAATAAATTATTTTTTTATTCTTTTGAATTTGCTCATTTTGGTTAAATCATACCATTATATTTTCGAAGGGTATCAAACCACTATTCATCCTACCTTGTATAATTTCAATGCAGAATATTTATTTTCTATCGTAATAGCTTCTATGGTATTGAATATAAAGGATTTGATACTGATTCAAAAGGCTCCAACCGAGGTTGAACAAAAAAGTGGTACGTATTTTGAGTAGAAGTTGTCAGTTGAAAATCTATTGGCACAAAATATGAATGAATATATCTATTTTATTTTTCATATGAATATTTTATTCCTAAATAATCCATGATAACTTTCGGCTACATTTTTAAAATTGTAATATTACACTTCATAAAATCTTTATTGAATGAAAAAATTAATACTGTTATTTAGTTGCGCCGCATTCTTCTATCAGAATACGAATGCGGGCGGCTTTAAAGTTGCCTTGCAAGGGCAAAAACAAACGGGCATGGCTAGCACAGGTGTTGGTTTTGCACAAGATGCAGCCACACTTTATTTCAACCCTGCCGGGATGAGTTTTATCAACAACCAAATTAATGTTGGTATGAATGGGTTATTTCCAACAACCAGTTTTTTAGAAAAAGGAACCAATACATTGTATAGTTCAGTAAACAAAATGTATACGCCATTTTCATTGTATGCTACTTGCAATTTATCTAAAGCAATAAAGCTTGGTTTAGGTATTTACACGCCATTCGGAACCGGTGTACAATACCCTACAGATTGGAGCGGGCGATATATTCTTCATCAGATTTCATTACAATCTATTTATTATCAACCCACCTTATCATTAAAATTATCGAACACTTTTTCTATTGGAGCAGGGTTTATTTATGCAACAGGCAATGTATTGCTCGAAAAGGATTTACCTATCACAAGCGGAAGCAATAATGCCATTGCAAGCGCTCAGTTGAAAGGCGAAGGAGAAGGTGTAGGTTTTAATATCGGTGCTTATTTAAAAGCATCCGATCGTTTTAATTTAGGTGCTACCTATCATTCAAAAGTGGCAATGAAGGTTGATGATGGCAAGGCTGTTTTCTCTGACATTCCTGCGGGGCTTGTAAGTACATTCCCATTGAGCAATACCTTTACAACAGAACTTGCTTTACCTTCGGAAGTAGCGGTAGGCTTATCATACAAGATGACCGATGAGTTGACAATTGCTGTTGATTTTAATCATACATTTTGGAAATCATTTGATTCATTAGGATTTAATTATGCCGTAAATACAAGTGCCGTATCGGATAAAAAATCACCACGTTTATATGAAAATGCATCTTGTATTCGATTTGGCGCCCAATTAAAAGCCAGCCAAAATATTGATTTGCGCGCAGGTATTTTCTTCGACCAAACTCCTGTAAAAGATGGCTACGTTGCACCCGAATTACCTGATAATAATAAAGTAGGATTATCTGCCGGCGGTACGTTTAAATTCAATGACCGCTTACACCTCGATCTATCTTTGCTATATGAAGATGTAGCTGAAAGAGAACAGAAAAATAAAGAAACCGGATTAGAAGGTACTTTTCAAACAAGAGTATTGGCACCGGGCTTAGGACTTACATATTTATTTCAAAAACGAACAAATAAAAGAAAAAATTACTAATGAAAAATATACAATATTCTCTCTATACGCTTTGTGTCATTGCCGGTTTGTTTTCATGCAAAACAAACTTGGAACAAAACCCGGTTAAGAATGGCAGTGCAAATTTTACACGTTACGTTGCCATAGGAAACTCACTCACTGCGGGTTATGCAGATGGTGCATTATATAAAAACGGCCAAGCTAATTCATATCCGAATATGCTGTCACAACAATTTATGTTGGCCGGAGGCGGAGCCTTCAAAATTCCTTATATGAATGATGGTGCTGGAAACGACGGAAGCGGAAATCCGCGTCGTGTATTGGGTTATGTAATTCCCTGCGGAAGCACTTCTCCTACCCTTTCTCCTATTTTTGATCCGATGGGTGCAACTGCTATCAATAATGTTTCAGCTTCAGGCCCGTATAACCTTGTTGGTGTTCCGGGTGCAAAAGCCATTTATGCAAACTACCCTGCATATAGCGCCTTGAACCCATACTTGCAACGCTTTTGTATGACACCGGGTACAAGTACAATGATGACTGAAGCACTTCGAAATAACCCGACCTTCTTTACCTTATGGCTTGGAAGTAATGATGTATTATTATATGCATTGGGTGGTGCTGTGCCGGTGACTTCAGTTTACAGTCAATCACTTTCCGACAGTTCTTCAGTTCGTGCTGCCCTAACACAGTTAGTTGATACATTGACAAAAAATGGTGCCAAAGGCGCTATCGCTAATATCCCGGATGTAACCTCAGTTCCCTTCTTTACAACTATTCCGTGGAATGGTGCGGTACTTACTCAAGGGAAGGCGGATACATTAAATGCTGCCTATGCAGGACTTGGATTAACAAGTATTACCTGGACAGCAGGTGCTAATGGGTTTATGATAGTTGACAGTACAGCCGGTTTGGCATCAGGATTTATGCGTCATGCAACATCTTCTGATTTAATTTTATTAAGCACCCCCGGCGATTCTTTACGATGTGGTTTATGGGGAGTTAGCCCGGCCAAACCTCTAAAAGATCAATATGTAGTTGACGCCGCTGAATTTACTATAATCAATGATTATACAACAAAATATAATGCGGCTATTGCAAATATTGCGTCTTCATATAAACTTGCTTTTGTAAATATGAATTCATTTATGAAGACCTTCAAATCGGGAATTATCTATAATGGCATTTCATTAAACTCAGTTTTTGTGAGTGGTGGCGGATTTAGTTTAGATGGTGTTCATCCGAATGCACGTGGCTATGCCTTAGTTGCAAATGAATTTATCAAAGCAATTAATACCACATACAAATCAACTCTTCCAACGGTTGATGTTTCAAAATATACAGGTGTTGTGTTTCCTTAAATACATTTTAAATTTTTATAAAAAAAGGCTGCTTCCAATATGAAGCAGCCTTTTTTATATAGCGAACCAGAATAAAAATCAGTGCCTTCCATTATTCATATTATTTTAGCCGAAAAATTGATACTAAACTTCAAGCAATATAATCCGGTTGCTATACTACTTACTTTGTATTGCGTTGTGCTGCTTTCACTTGTTCTTATGTCAATTGCAAAGGAGCCAATTTATATTTGGGATGAAGCTGTGTATGCTAACAACTCATTGGAGATGGCTCAGCACAATCATTATTTTATTTATACCGACAATGGTATCGTTGATCATTACAATACAAAACCTCCTTTAGTGTTATGGTTACAAGCACTCTCATTCAAACTTTTTTCGTATTCAGAGTTCGCCTTACGATTACCAACTTTATTTGCATTGCTAGGCATTCTTTTTCTCTTCTTTCGCTATACTAGAAAATTACAATTGGCTATCGGCATTTTTTTATTGGCAAGTTTTATATTGCTGACAACGAAAGGTGCTATGCGTAATCATGTTTTTCTTAGCGGTGATTTAGATGGTGTATTAGTCTTTTTTACAACCGCTTTATCCTTTATTCACCTTCAACAACTTCACGAAAAGAAGATTACAAATCGCTCAATGATATTATTTTTTGTTTGTCTATTGTGCGGATACTTCACTAAGTCGACAGCCATCC
>JANNYV010000460.1:0-11774 GCA_031410275.1 Bacteroidota bacterium | reverse complement strand
ATTGGTTAAATTGCAGGTAAATTTATTGAAGGACATAATAACTTTCAGGACTTTGATAAATTTTTATTGAATGGCGGTAATAGAGGTCTTCAACCACAGGTTGTGTTGGCAGGTTCGTATTATATCAATCCATGGGCTGTGCAAATTGAAGAAACACCGATGACAGATGTTCCAATCGGATATGTTGGTGTAGTTATTTCGTATATTGGTGAAGATGGAAAGGATGTAACCGGCGATTCATTTAAACATGGTAATATTGTATCAAAAGGACAACGTGGAGTGTGGATGGAACCTTTAGGCCCCGGCAAATATGCCATTAATAAATACACTACAAAACTAGAACCTGTACCGACAACAAACCTCGTTTTAAATTGGGCAAATGCAAGAAGTGAATCACATAATTTAGATAAAAATTTATCGACTATCACAGTTAGATCTAAGGATGGATTCCCATTTAATTTAGATGTTGCCCAAATTATTCATGTACCTGCAAACGAAGCTCCAAAAGTGATTGCCCGTTTTGGAAGTATGAATAATTTAGTGTCGCAAGTCTTGGAACCAACGATTGGAAATTATTTTAGAAATTCAGCACAAGACAGTGATGTCATTTCGTTTTTAAGTACAAGAAAGGAAAGGCAGGAATCGGCTAAAAATCATATTAAAGCAGTCTTGGATGAATATAATGTAAATGCCGTTGATACATTGATTGGTGATATTGTGCCGCCCGATGCATTGATGAAAACATTGACGGATCGAAAAATTGCACAAGAAGAAGAAAAAACATATGAGACTCAAAAGCTAGCGCAGGAAAAACGTCAGGGAATGGAAAAGGAAACTGCCATTGCCGATATGCAAAAAGAAATTGTAAAAGCTTCTCAAAGTGTCGAAATTGCACAACGTACCGCTGATGCAACCGTTAAAAAAGCAGAAGGTGATGCAACGAGTTTGAAACTAAATGTAAATGCAGAAGCAGAAGCAACCAAGATGAGAGCAAATGCAGAAGCGGAAGCGACCAAAGCAAGAGCAGGAGCTCAGGCAGAAGCAACAAAATTGAATGCAAGTGCAGAAGCAGAAAAAATATCTAAGACCGGTTTAGCTGAAGCGGAAAAAATAATGGCTATAGGGAAATCGACTGCAGAAGCTTACCAACTTCAGGTGAATGCTATGGGTGGAGATAATTTTGCGAAGTATAAAATCACCGAGGAAATTGGGAAAGGGAATATTAAAATCATTCCTGAAATTCTTATTGGAGGGGGCACCGGAACAGACGGCTCTATCAATGGATTACTAGGTATGAAATTGATGGAAATGTTGGATGTCAATAAATCGAAGGATAAAGAAAATACGAAGTAAGGAAATTAATATCAATGCGAATATTTTCATTAAAGATGCCTTGTCTCGTTACTAACTACTAATTACTAACTACTTTAAATTATTACAAGTTATCCCTAAAATCTTTTCGTCTTACCAATTTCAAATCTTGTAGTACAGATGATTTTACATTGAGTGAAAAATTATAACTCTTGCGTAAACCAAATGGAATTAATCCCAATCGCATTTCCCAACAATGCAAATCTCGAAAAATATCAAAGGATGTATAGGTTAATTTTTTCTCTTTAAAATCATAACCGCTTGTCATTCCCACTCGCCATTTCTCTGTAAGGTTTACATCGCCACTCAACAACAAATCCTGATTAAATTCTAAGGTATCTTTTTGAGACTTCACAAGATAATTTTTTCTTAGGTTGAGGCTGTAACTTATATCCAAATTCCAAGGGATATTAAAATCGGTATACATTCCGTAACGGTTTCCGATGGCTTCGGTTTGTTCTTCATTGGCTTGGGTTAAAGCAGTTGTTTGTTTCTTTACAGGAAGATGTGCACGGATAGCTAAATCGGCTGAACTAAATCGCATCAATTTTCCGTTTGATTCGATGTAGGTCTTTTTAGATCTGCTTCCGGTTGCTTTATTAATTGAATACGGATCGAAAACCAAGCCTCCGGAAATATTTATATTCTCCAATAAATTTGTTCTGTATCGAACAGAAATAGTACTCCATTGAAACGAATCAACCGCAAAATTATACGAACCTCCGATGTCTAAACCATCAATTAAATTTATTTTTTTTGTACCATTTATAGTATCTTTTTTATTCCTGACTTTTAATTGGAGGGTATTCCCAAGGCCAAATCCAATTCCTCCGAACTTGCCGTCTGGCGGGCCTCCCAGAAGCCCGGATTCATAGTAGGAATATCGCCCTATGCTATGATTGCTGTCGGCGAATGAGCTGTAATAATAATTACCAAGACCTCCACCAAAATCTGGCTGATAGCGTAAATTTACAGAAGGTGTCATCACATGTCGAATTCCTTTTAGCCAACCTTTTTTAAATAATTTAATACCGTAAATTCTGGTTGATAAGGAGGTGCTCATATTAAAATCCCTTGCCGTAAAAAAACCTGCATCACGAAGTGTATCTAATTTTTTTTCATTGAAATCATATTGTTTAAAATCACGTTTGGTATACCAATATTCATTGTAATTAAAATTGAAGGATGAATTGAAATATTTCAACACATTATAACTTGCGCTGATAGGAACAGAATGTTTAAACCCGTTTTGAAAATCATTATATTTTACATTTGCTATATTAAAATTGGTATCATAAAAACTAATTCTGTTTAATGCACTGAACTGATAACTGGCGCCTATCTTTTCATACCAACGTGGTTTGATAATATCCTTTCTGAATTGAAGTGGATACAATTGATTTACTGAAAACGAAATGTCCGGTAAGGTCACATTCACATCATGCGTTAATGTGTTTTGACTATGACGCAAAGCCGCTGTAAAATTGAATGGTTTGCCTGCCCAATTTTTTGAGTATGAAATATTTGAAGCGTAATTGTTATTCAAATAAGTATTCGCATCATACGTATTGTAAAGTTGATAATTTCGGTTATTGATAATATTGACATTCGCATTAAAATTTGTACCCGGTGATACATTCTGATTCACCGAGTGTGACCATACAATACTATAATTCCGGATCTGCTGACTACCCGATTCATAAGGCTCTCCAATTTTTGTATAGGAATAATTAAAGTTCATACTTCCATTAAAACGGTATCGATATGCATAATCACTTTTAAAGCCAACCCGGTAAGTTCCCAATGCATAAATATCTGCACTCGCCAATAAATCGATATGATCACTAATGGCAAAATAATAACCAAACTCTCTGAGCCCAAAACCCAATTGCTCACTCATGTCGTAGGTCGGTAATTTAAATCCACTTCGTTGCCCCTTCTGTAATGGAAACATTCCGAAAGGTAAATACAACGGTGTCGGAATATCTTCTATAACCAAATTTGCAGAGCCGGTGACGGCTACTTTATTGGGAATGATTTTTATTTTTCGTGCGGCAATACCGAAATGTGGATGCGGATCATTACAGGTTGTGTACACATTTTTCAACCCGCTAATTGTATTATCATTATTTCGTTTTACTTGCTTACTTAAAATAAAACCTTCACCATATTGTGAGTAGGCATTTTCAACCAATGCTCTCTTTGATTTAAAATTATAATGTAACGATGTAAACGTTGATGATTCTTCACCTTGCGATAATCGTGGTTTTTCGAGGGTGTCATTTGCTTCCCGTTTCAATTCTAATGCACTCAGCAAACTTGAATCTTGTTGATACCTAATATAATCGGCACCACTTATTTTTATATCATCATAACTAATTTCTGCTTCATTATGCAAATACAATTCCTTCTTGATGGCATTATAAACAATTGAATCCTTCGCCTGATAATTTACCTGATGCTCTAATTTGTCTTTTGAAATTGGAAATAAATTAGAAGAAGAAACAGAATCAATTTTTACGGGTGCAACAACTGTTGTATCAATAGGAGCGGTTTGCTGAGCACTTGTTAATAAATTCAAAAACAATAAGCAAATGGTCAAAATAGAAATGAGATTTCTTCTCTTTGATTTGATTTTATATCTATTTTTACGCAATGTGGGCATGGACTCAACAAAAGTAACTAAACTATTTTATTCACCTTCATATAAAAGGGTTAATAGAATTTAAAAAAGAGGGGGGATAATGATTCAAGTAAATAACTATATAAAATATATTTTCATCTGCATATTAGGTTTGTTATTGGTAACGCAATCTAGCATGTTGTCTGCTAAAAAGAAAATTCACAAAATTGTGATTGATGCAGGACATGGAGGCAAAGACCCGGGATGTCATGGAACTTATTCAAATGAAAAAGATATTACATTGTCCGTTGCATTGAAGGTTGGTAAAATGATACAAGATAAATACAAAGATGTGAAAGTGGTATATACAAGAGACAACGATGTATTTGCAGGCGGCGATTATTTAACACCTAAACAATCATGTATTTACAGGACTGAAGTTGCCAATAAAGAGAAAGCTGATTTATTTATTTCTATTCATGTGAATTCAACACCACGAAGAAATTCTCCGGTAAAAGGGACCTTGGTATTGGTATGCGGCCCAACCCGGGTCGAAGAAAAGGAAGAAGCCATTGGTGATCATACCGAAAATATTGCCGAGAACGAAGAATTATTAAGCACTTCAGATCCGGCTACACAAATTATTGTTGCACAATATTCACAAGCCTTCCTAGCTCAAAGTATTGTACTGGCATCAAAAATAAATGACGGCTTTGTTAGTCAAGGAAGAATAACAGAAGGTGTGCGGCAACAAAGTTTGCAAGTACTAGCCAGCAGTGCGATGCCCGGTGTGTTGGTTGAAATAGGTTATTTAAATAATACGGAAGAAGAAAATTATCTGAATTCCGAAAGTGGTCAGAATGAAGTGGCATCCTCTATTTTTAATGGGCTGAAATATTATAAAGAAGAATCTGAAAAAGAAACAGTACAAATCATCCGAGAGAATCACTAACCTTTGCAGGAATAGAATCCTTATTAAACGAAAACAATGACATGCCTTCAATCTCTAAAGAAATTAAAATTGCCTTGCTTGGAATATGCGCCATCTTACTATTTGTATTTGGTTACAACTATTTAAAAGGGACGGGTTTATTTTCTTCATCAAAAATTATTAAAGCCGAATATGATAATGTACAAGGACTCACACCAGCTAGCTATGTGCAATTGCAAGGCTTCAATGTAGGCACCGTAAAAGAGATTGCGTTATCGAGTGAGCATCCGGGGAAAGTTTTAGTAACCATGTCTGTCAATAAAAATTTGGCAATCCCGAATGATTCAAGAGCCTCTATTGTGTCATTAGATTTGTTGGGAACAAAAGCTGTCAATCTTGTAAAAGGAGTTTCAGTAAATATGGCAAAAGAAAATCAATTAATTCAAGGTGATGTTGCCTTGGGAACTATTGAAAGTTTAGGAGCAGCGGCCACGCCTGCGATTGATAGTGCGAAAGCGACGATTGCTACATTGAATCAAACGATTCATAGTATCAATAATATTTTGGATGCGAACTCACAAACAAATTTAAAAAATACATTGGCTGATATGAGTAAAACCATGAAAGATTTTAGTCAGTTTGCCAATGAGTTAAATGCACAGCGAACGAAAATCACATCATTAATAAATAGCCTCAATTCATTTGCCGGCAACCTCGATAAAAACGGAGCGACATTGACCAAGGTATTGAATAATGCAGAAACAACGACCGCTAATTTAAAGAAAACGGATTTTGAAGGAACCATGTCAGAATTGAAAAAGACAATGAATGAATTGCAAGCAACCTTATCGAAAATGAATAATGGAAATGGCAGTATGTCTCTTTTAATGAATGATGATAAACTGTACAGAAATTTAAAGAATACATTGTCTACCGCCAATAATTTATTAGCCGACGTAAACGCAAGGCCTTCACGATATATAAATGTCGCTATTTTCGGAAAGAAAAATAAAAATGATTGCCCGCCGCAACCAGCACCAAATTCGAAGGAATAGGGTCGGCATAATTCATAAGGCGTAGTCGCAGAATAAAAAATAAGAAATATAAAATAAGAAAGTGGTAGACACTATGAATGGGCTCAACTTTCCTAACATCTGACATCTAATATCTTTCATGAAATTTATCTTAACCTTTCTTGTATTCATGTATACATATACTAGCTTTTCGCAAGGTGTAACTATGGATACGGCAGGATTGAAAATGATAGATATCAAAGGGGATAGTTTGCGCGGGTTTAAAACTGAAACAGAAAATTATCAACGTATTATTGGCTCTGTTATCATCACGCATGATGGCACAACGATGACGTGTGACAGCGCACATTTTTATTCAGATAAAAATAATGTGGAGGCCTACAGCAATGTGCATATTGTAAGTCAAAATGGAACCAATGCAAGCGGCGATTACATAAAATATACAGGTCATAACAATACTGCATTCATGAAAGGGAATGTGCAGATTGTTGATGGGGCCAATACATTGCATACAGAGCAACTGACTTACAACCTGAAAACTAAAATCGGGAAGTATTATGATGGAGGAACCTTACAAGCCGATACCACAACGGTCAGTAGTGTTGAAGGAACGTATAATGGATTTACCAAGCAATCTTATTTTAAAAAAGATGTAATAATTACGAACCCGAAGTATACCATTGAATCGAAAGAACTTACTTATAATACGGTCAGCAAAGTGATAAAATTTTTAGATCAGAGTACTATCATTGGTGAAAATACAACCGTACATACAACGGCGGGTGTCTATGATTCAAAAAGTGAGACTGCCTCATTTACAAAACGAACAACTGTTGAAAGTGAGGAGCAAATAGTAACAGGAAATACATTAAATTATAACGACAAGACCGGATATGGTAAAGCTGTCGGCAATGTGATTATCATTGATGTAAAAAATGACAGCAAAATAAATTCAAAGGTTGCAGAGTATAATAAGGTGACCGGTTATGGCAAAGCAACAGGCGAAGTGCGGATAGAACAAGACGGAGGGAAAAGTATACTCACAGCAAATGAAACAGAGTATAACAAAAAAACAGGTTATGCGAAAGCCACGGGTAATGTTGTGTTTATTGACACTGTTGAAAAAAGCAAATTGCTTTGCGGTGTGATAGAATATAATGAGAATTCGAAATTTATGCTGGCTACTGTTCATCCTAAATTAATCAGTTTAGCAGATAAGGACAGTATGTTTATGCGGGCAGATACAATGATGTCTTTACGTGTTCGCGATGAAAAAAAATTAACCAAAATAGAGATTCTTTCGAGTGATAAGAATATGCCTGGTCAGAAGACGGGAAATAAATTAAAATTCACTTCGTATAATTTATTGAATGCCGACTCTACCTACAGAAGTGAGAATACGGAAGAACCCAAACTGATAATTGCCAACCGGCATGTAAAAATATTTTCCGATTCAATGCAGGCTGTTTGCGATAGTTTGAGCTATTCGCAAATAGATTCATCTTTCAAACTTTTCAAATCACCTGTGATGTGGAGTAAGACCCAGCAATCGTTTGCCGACACAATATTTATTCATACTATTCATAATAAATTATCAGAAGTGAATTTGCGGAACGCGGCCTTCTTAATTTCTGAGACGGGTTATAAACCTATGTATGATCAGGTATCCGGAAATTTTATTGATGCTTATTTTATTGCGAATGAAATTGATTTCGTAAAAGTGGATCAAAATGCGGAGAGCCTTTATTTTATAAAGGGAGAAGATGGAGGTTATATTGGTATGGATAAATCTGAAAGCTCAAAAATGAATGTTTATTTTAAAGATAAGAAATTAGATCATATTGTTAAGATTGAAAATCCGAAAGGAGTTACCTATCCGATTGATAAAATAAATGAGAGCGATAAATTTTTAGGAGCCTTTAAATTATTTACAGAACGGAAACCGAAATCGAAGGAAGAGATCCTTGAAGACTAGATGTTAGGAGATTCAAATTGCTTGTGAGAGGGTTTTACTTTCTTATTTTATATTTTTTATTTCTCATTCCTTATTTCGTATTCCTTATTTTTCTTATGAATGAAATCAAAATGGTTATCGCCACAGCTCCACAAAATGCCATAAACATATCTTTTTGTGCGTCCCAAATATCACCTTGTGTGCCAAGGTAAGCATCGCCCTGCTCAGGAAAAAATACATCAGCCACAGACCATTCTATGATTTCATAAATGCAACTGAATGATAACGTAATTTCAATAGGTAATATCCATCCAACCCAATTCGGAAATTTCATTTTATTTATAAAAAAATCACGCATCGGGTAGGCGAGCATAAAGCCAAAGCTGAAATGCACAATGCGATCATAGTGATTTCGTTGAAAATGAAAGACATCCTTTAGCCAATAACCAAAAGGGTTTTCAGCGTACGTATACATGGCTCCGTAAACATGCAAACAGAGATACACAAAAATAAATGTATAGGTTAGATCACAGAATTTAAATTTTTTATAGGTGCCTGCCAGTAACGAAAGAAAAAGAATGACCAAGGTATTCTCCATAAACCAATTCTTAAGATCAGTGGTCCCAATCAATGTCGACATCCAAAGAATGAGGAAGAGAATCGTATACGAAATTAAAAAGCGGTTCTGTTTAAATGGAATTCGTTCGGTAGAGCGCACAGTAGTAAATATCATATTTGAATTTTTAATTCAATGATACGCGCAAAATTTATTTTACTTTAATAATCTTTAAATATCTTTTCAACGCATCCAACTCTATGGTTGCAATAAATTCGAGATAGGCATCTTTCTTTTTTTCTGTTTGGGCTTTTTCCAACACATCATAATATTTTAATCGGGTTTGCTGATCGCCTTTGATATTGGCAATGACAAAGCCATGATTCAACAAAACCAAATTCATAACTAAGCGTGAGGTTCTGCCATTGCCATCAATAAAAGGATGTATAGTAACTAATCGCTCAGCCATCTCTGCAGCCAATAGAACGGGATGTAATTTATTTCTATTTGTATCATACCAATAAAAATAATCTTCCATTTGTTTGGGAACTAAAAAAGGTTGTGGTGGCAAATGTTTACTACCCTTTATCATTACTTGAACATTTCTGTATTTACCCGCCTGTTCTGTATCAATGCCCCGCAAAATAATATTATGCACAGCAAGTACATCTCTTTCCTTCAGATGAGTTTCTTTATCAATCAAATGTTTGATATAAGCGATGGCTTCTTTATGATTGATAGCTTCTAAATGTTCACGCATCGATTTTCCTGAAATGGTAATCCCTTCATTAATAACTAAATCCGTTTCCTTCAATGTCAGTGTATTTCCTTCGATACGGTTACTTTCAAATGTATATTCTAATTCTAACGCTTGTTTAATTCGGTAGCTGTCAAACTTCCGGTATTGTATCAATTCTTTTTTGCACAAATCAATTTCCTTTAAAATGGCTTTAAGATTTCGGGGTAATGGAGTTTGCTTGCTCTTTACTTGTTTTTGCTGAATGGTTTTTTCAGCTAAATGCATGGCTCGAATGGTTAATTCATCATCGCCAATTTCATACAAGATGCGTTGACTCATCCAGGCAACTAATAATTCTTCGGCATCAATATGCAATATTCTTGACAAAGCCACTACTTGCTCTTTCGTAGGCTTTCGTGTGCCAGATTCAAATTTGCTCACCAACGCCGGGTCAATACCCAAGCTGCCGGCGACTTCGCGAATAAGAAGGCCTCTTTTCTCCCGGGTTGTTTTAAGTAAATGTTTCACAATGACTTTATTTGACATGACAAATTTAGTCATTCATTCTGAAACAAAAAATTATTTTTCCGTATGGCTGTATAAGGAATGAGAAATAAGGAATGAGTAAGTAGAAATAAGGAAGTAGGAAGAAGATTACTCAACCAATTGAGACTACTCTCCTAACATCGAACATCACTTATTTAACACCTGCGCGAATTATATTCAACGCTCCACCGGCTTTAAACCATTCTATTTGTTGTGCATTATACGAATGATTTACCTGTATGGTTTCATTGCTTCCATCTGCATGATTTAATACAACTTGTAGATGTTTGCCCGGAGCCATTGCCAATAAACCTTCAATGTCTATTATATCGTCTTCCTGTATTTTATCATAATCAGCTTTATCAGAGAAGGTCAAACCAAGCATGCCTTGCTTTTTTAAATTCGTTTCATGAATACGTGCAAATGATTTTACCAATACCGCTCTTACACCTAAATGACGAGGCTCCATGGCTGCATGTTCACGACTACTGCCTTCACCATAATTCTCATCACCTACAACAATGCTACCGATGCCGGCTGCTTTGTAAGCGCGTTGTACATCAGGCACTGCACCATATTCTCCGGTCAATTGGTTTTTTACTGAGTTCGTTTTTTCATTATAAAAATTCATTGCACCAATCAACATATTATTACTGATATTATCAAGATGCCCTCTGAATTTTAACCATGGTCCCGCCATCGAAATATGATCGGTGGTACATTTCCCTTTTGCTTTAATTAATAATTTCAAACCATTCAAATCGGTTCCTTCCCATGCCGCAAAAGGATCGAGTAATTGTAAGCGTTTACTATCGGGTGATACGATGACTTGTACATCACTTCCATCTTCTGCCGGTTTTTGATAGCCTGCATCTTTTACATCAAAACCCATAGGAGGTAATTCAAATCCGGTCGGCGCATCCAACATTACTTGTTCACCTTTATCGTTCGTCAATGTATCAGTGAGTGGATTAAAATTTAAATCGCCTGCAATTGCTAACGCTGTGACCAACTCAGGTGAACCCACAAAGGCAAATGTATTTGGATTGCCATCAGCACGCTTTGCAAAGTTCCTGTTGAAGGAATGCACGATGGTATTTTTCTCTTGCTTCTCAGCGCCAACTCTGTCCCACATGCCAATGCATGGGCCACATGCATTCGCAAATACGGTTGCGCCAATCTTATTAAATTTTTCTAAGAAGCCATCACGCTCAATCGTAAAGCGAACCTGTTCGCTTCCTGGTGTAATCGTAAATTCTGAATGTAATTTCAATCCTTTGGCCGCTACTTGTTCAGCTAAAGAAACTGCTCTCGAAATATCTTCATAGCTGCTGTTTGTGCAACTTCCAATTAAACCCACTTCAATTTTTGTGGGCCACCCATTGGCTGCCGCAGCCTCTTTCATTTTTGAAATTGGTGTGGCTAAATCCGGGGTGAATGGTCCATTTAAATGGGGTTCCAATTCACTTAAATTTATTTCTATGACTTCATCAAAATATTTTGCTGGATCAGCGTATACTTCAATATCTCCTGTTAAATGTTCTTTGATACCATTTGCCAAATCAGCAATATCAGCCCGTCCTGTACTTCGTAAATATCGTTCCATACTTTCATCATACCCAAAGGTTGAAGTGGTAGCACCAATCTCAGCACCCATATTACAAATGGTTCCTTTACCTGTGCAACTCAATGAAAGCGCACCTTCCCCAAAATATTCAACAATGGCATTGGTTCCGCCTTTAACGGTTAAAATGCCGGCCACTTTTAATATCACATCTTTTGCACTCGCCCAACCGCTTAGTTTTCCTGTCAATTTTACACCAATTAATTTCGGAAATAATAATTCCCACGGAAGACCAGCCATCACATCACATGCATCCGCGCCACCAACACCAATCGCCACCATGCCTAATCCGCCTGCATTCACAGTATGCGAATCGGTTCCTATCATCATACCACCGGGGAATGCATAATTCTCCAACACTACCTGATGTATAATGCCCGCACCGGGTTTCCAAAA
>JANNYV010000459.1:0-10442 GCA_031410275.1 Bacteroidota bacterium | reverse complement strand
GTTTTGAAAAAGGATGACCTGTTTTTTATTTTCTATTGATTCTTGAATGGCATTAATTAATGATGCTGAGAAAATTCCCTTTTGTATTTTAATATCTTGTTTTGAATCTACCAATTGAATGACAGGCAAACTAGCATTTCCAAATCGTTCAGTTAATTCGGCTAATCTATATTTCCCTTGTTGACAATTGTAGAAGCTTTCAACGGAAGGGGTTGCAGAGCCTAACACAATATTAGCCTTGCATTGATGGGCTAAAAAAATAGCCGCATCCCTTGCATGATAACGTGGGGAAGGTTCTTGTTGTTTATACGAAGTGTCATGTTCTTCATCCACAATGATCAATCCTAAATCAGCAAATGGTAGCATTAATGCTGAACGAGCACCAATGACAATATCGTATTGGCGATGCTGCGTTTTTTTCCAAACTTCTACACGCTCATTATTGCTAAACCGTGAATGATACATACCAATTTTATTTCCGAAAACAGAACGAAGTTTACGAATGATTTGTGACGTTAATGCAATTTCAGGTAACAGATAAAGCGCTTGTTTTCCTTGTGCAAGACAGTCTTCTATCAGCTGAAAATAGAGATGCGTTTTTCCACTTCCGGTGATGCCTTTCAACAAAACAGGTTGCTTGTTTTCAAACCCTTTTTTTATTTGTTCAAATGCAATTTGTTGAAGTGATGATAACTTATTTGGTTGCAATTCAACCGGCATATCATATTTAATTCTATCGACTTCCAATTTTTTTACATGCAAAATATTTTTTTCTGTCAACGCATTTAATTGGGCTGAACTTGCACTTGCATTTTTAAGTAAAACGGTTTGCATAACCTCGGTCTCTGTTTGTTTGAGATGTAAAAAAGCAAGCAGAATATCGAGTTGCTTCGGTGCTTTTTCTAATTGGGCAAAAAGCAATTTCAACTTTTCTTCTTCCTTATATTCGTCATTCAGGAAAACAAATTTCTCTTTTTTGGGTTGATAGTTTTCATATAAATTTTCATATACACTTATCAAACCCTTACTCAGCAAGCTGTTCACTACTTTCCATGCAGCGCCATTCTGTACAATTTGTTGTACTTCGTCGAGGGTAATATCGTTTGTTTGTGCCGGCATGGAAGCGGATAAAAATACGAATATATTCGATGTTCGAATTATTTTGAATGAAGGAAGTCTGTGTATTGGTCAAGGAATCTTTTAGAATGCGGTGTATTTTAAAAACAATTATAACATTTCTTTAAGCACCCTATCATTCCTCTGCATTATATTTGCCTCCCTCAATGAAACAATCCATTATTCTACTTATCGTAAGTATCAGCCTTTTCACTGCCTGTCAGGGTAATTTTGAGAAACTTCAGAAAAGCAAAGATTTCGCCTACAAGCTTACCAAAGCGGATGAATATTACGATCAAAAAAAATATTCAAAGGCAAATACCTTGTATGAAGAATTGTTGACTGTATACAAAGGGACAAAAAATTTCGAAGGGATTTATTATAAGTATTCCTATTCATTTTATTATATGAAGAATTATTTGGCGGCTTCATATCACTTCAAAAATTTTGCCGATTTGTTTCCGAAATCTCCCAAAGCGGAAGAATGTGAATTTTTAAATTGCCTTTGTCTTTATAATATTTCACCCGAATATACCCTCGACCAATCGAATACGGTGAAGTCGATTGGAGAGCTACAAACCTTTGTAAACATGCATCCCGAATCGGAACATGTAAAGGAAGCGAATAGATTGATAGATGAATCGAGAGCTAAACTTGAAATAAAAGATACCTACGGAGCCGATCTTTATTATAAAATAGGCGAGTATAAATCAGCTGCAGTGGCCTTTGAGCAAATTGTACGGAAATATCCCGATTCGAAAAATGTCGACTATTATCAGTTCATGATAATCAAATCAAATTACACGTTTGCCAGAAACAGTGTGCCTGAAAAGCAGGAGGAAAGATATAGTCAGGTAAAAGAGGGTTACACAGAATTTGTAAGAAAATATCCAAAAAGCGCCTATAGAAGTGAGGTTGAGAAAATAAATACACTATCTTTGGCGTCCTTAAAAAAAATAGCTAATAAATGACACAAATAAAAAAATTGTTGATTAATACAACAAACCCATCCATTGAGGCTCGCGATTTGAAATTAATCGAAGCCAAAACAGGTAACCTTTATGAGTCAATTGCTATCGTTGCAAGACGCGCAAATCAAATCAATACCAAGATTAAAGATGAATTGCATCGCAAGTTAGAAGAGTTCGGAAGTTTGAATGATAACTTAGAAGAAATCAGCGAAAATAAAGAACAAATTGAAATCTCGCGTTTCTATGAGCGTATGGCAAATCCTGCAATACAGGCAACTCATGAATTATTGAACGATAAGATATTTTTTAGAAAGAGAGACGAGTAATCAAATCTCCTATCTACTGAGCTGTCACCTACATTAACCAACCTTATAACCTACGAAATCATGGAAGTAATCAGCCTTCCGTTTACGAAAAATAATGGCATTACTTTAGCCGATAAGGATGATTATCTGTTGAAGTTAGTGTATGGTGAGAATATTTTGAATCATCTAAAAATTGTTCACGCATCAGCTTCTTACGCCTTGGCAGAAACTAGTAGCGGGTTCTTTTTGCAAAAAAATTTTGCAGACATTGCCGATCAAACAATTCCTATTTTACATTCCTCAAACGTCAAATACAAAAAAGGCGGATTGGGGACTCTTTTTTCTACAGCGAAATTAATTGATACCAACAAGAAGGAATTATTATCTCAACTTCAGTTCAAACGGAAAGCGCTATTTGTGATTCAGGTTAAACTGTATAATGAACAAAAAGAGGTTGTAATGATAGGCGACTTTCAATGGTTTGTGACGCTGAAGGAATCATAACTACAAAGCAAATAGTATTGCAAGGAGAAGAAGAGAATGGGAGGGATAAATTCGCTATTAGTTTCTATCAAATAGCCTTAGTATTGAACATAGGAACTGTGGTAATCATTCTATTTTTAAACAAAAAAATCGCATCTTTGTAAGCCATGAAAGGTAAAAAAATTCTCATTGGTATTTCGGGAAGTATTGCTGCGTACAAAATTCCTATCCTTGTACGATTATGTATTAAGGCCGGCGCAGAGGTGAAGGTCGTGATGACTGAAGCCGCAGTTTCATTTGTTTCGCCGTTGGTATTAAGTACCCTTACACGCCATAAGGTTCAATACGAATTGACGAATGATGATTCATGGACAAATCATGTAGCATTGGGCCGTTGGGCAGACATAATGCTGATTGCACCTGCCTCTTGCAATACGATTGCGAAAATGGCCCATGGCCTTTGTGATAATTTATTGCTGTCAGTTTATTTGTCTTCTACATGTCCTGTTATGGTGGCGCCTGCAATGGATGAAGACATGTGGCATCATGTAAGTACAAAAAAAAATCTTGAAACACTTCGTTCATACGGACATCATGTCATTCCATCGGAACATGGTGAACTCGCAAGCGGTTTGATAGGGATGGGACGTATGGCGGAGCCTGAAACTTTAGTCACACATCTTGACTCTTTTTTTCAACAGACAGAAACATTGAAAGGACATATAGCTTTAGTCACTGCAGGGCCAACGTATGAAAACCTTGACCCCGTTCGATTTATTGGTAATCATAGCAGCGGAAAAATGGGGATTGCCATTGCCGAAGCATTGGCTAATAGAGGTTGTAAAGTAGAACTCGTTTTAGGCCCTACAAATCTTGCGGCTGAGCATAAAAGTATTAAGACTACCAGGGTACAGAATGCTGAACAAATGTTTACAGCCTGTGTGAAATTGTTTCCTAAAATGGATATCGCCGTGATGAGTGCAGCCGTTGCTGATTATACACCTAAGCTTGTTTCAGACAGTAAGCTAAAAAAGAAAGAAGAAGAATTTGTTATTCATCTCAAAAAAACAAAAGATATATTAAAACATTTAGGTACCATTAAAAAGAAACATCAGGTATTGATTGGTTTTGCGCTTGAAAGCAATAATGAAAAGAATTATGCGTTAAAGAAACTAAAGGAAAAGAATGCCGATGCCATTGTGTTGAATTCACTCAATGACCAAGGTGCAGGATTTTCGCATGACACGAATAAAATTACTATTTTTGAAAAAAGCGGAAAGGAAACTACTTATCCACTTAAAACAAAAAAAGAAGTAGCCGGCGATATTGTTGAAAAAATAATTCAATTACGAACATGAAAAAAACATACCTCATACTGTTGATATTTTTTGTATCATTTTCTTGTGTTGCGCAGGAGATGAATTGCAAGGTGATGGTGATTGCAGATCAAATACAAGGTGTTGAACCAAAAGTTTTTAAAACATTAGAAAAAGACCTTGCAGATTTTATCAATAACAGAAAATGGACAAGCGATAATTTTGAGAATAAAGAAAAAATTGAATGCGTGTTTACATTAATTTTAAACCGGCAGATTGAAGGTGTTGAAGGAGGCTATCAGGGCAAATTAAATATTTCATCATCGAGGCCGATTTTTAATACAACCTATTCATCAACGATGGTTAACTATGTCGATAATGATATTTCGATTAAATATGTCCAGTATCAACAATTAGATTTTAATGATAGCAGGGTGGCGGGAAGTGATCCATTTGTTTCGAATTTAACTGCGCTTGTTGCTTACTATACCTATTTTATTTTAGCCTTAGACTATGATAGTTATTCATTAAAAGGAGGCACTGAGTTTTATAATAAAGCGCAGAATATTGTAAACAATGCGCCGGAGAATAAGGTCATCATTGGTTGGAAAGCCAGTGAAAATCAGCGAAACCGTTTTTGGTTGGCTGATCAGGCGATTAATAGCCGGTTTGCGGAAATGAGAAACGTGTTGTATAAATATCATCGACTTGGATTAGATCTGATGTCTACAGACCCTGACGGAGCAAGGAATACAATCAATACTATTTTCCCATCGTTAGAACAAATCAATACCGAGAACCCTTCGAGCCAATGGATGCGATTTTTCTTTTATGCGAAGTCTGATGAAATTCAAAATTTTTTAGCGAAGACAAGTATAACAGACAAGCAAAAAATAATTCCGATTCTCACCGTAATTGATGTGATGAATTCGGGAAAATATTTAGCCTTATTAAAATAAATTGTTCGTGAAATTACTTCCTTCATATTGTTTGAAAACAATATTTATTGCTCTGTTTTTTCTGATGAATGCTACGGCTTGTCAACAAGAACCCAAGCCCTTATCTCAGGACCGGATGGGTAAAATATTGACCGAAATGCATATTGCAGAATCGTATGCGCAATTCCTTCCGAAGGATTCAGATTTAACAGAGATAAAAAATAAGGACTCGCTTAAAAAATATATCGCCTCCATTTTAACAGAAAATAAAACGACTGAAACGGAGTTTAAGCAAAGTATGGATTGGTATAAATCGAGACCTGAATTGCTAGATTCTGTATATCAGCAAGTGCTCTCAAACATTGCTATTTGGCAATCGAAGACCGGTCGAAAATAAATATTCTTTTTGCCATTAATTTTAGGGCATTCCTTTGAGAATCATTATTTTTGCGTGCATTAAAAAAATTTGAATTTAGCACAATGGGCAAATTAAAAGAACATTTCTACGAAACAGCAGTTAAAGCTTCAGAGGAAATTAAAGTAATGATTAAGGAACACGGCGAAACAGTCGTAGATACTGTAACACTTTCTCAAGTATATCAGGGAATGAGAGGTATCGTTGGTTTAGTAACGGAAACATCCTTGCTAGATTCCAATGAAGGAATACGTTTCAGAGGATTTTCGATTCCTGAATTGATTGAAAAATTGCCACATGTTGAAGGAGGTTCACAACCTTTACCCGAAGGCTTGTTTCATTTAATGCTCATAGGTGAAATACCAACTGAGGATGATGTTGAACATTTGTCGGCGGTGTTCGGGCGACGTTCACATGTTCCGAATTATGTATTCGATGCCATTGAGTCTTTGCCTTTGCATGCTCACCCGATGACACAGTTTGGTGTCGGTATTATGGCTATGCAAACCGAATCGTTATTTGCAAAAGCCTATAACGACGGTATTAGTAAGAAAGATTATTGGGATTATATTTATGAAGATACAATGAATTTGATTGCACGTTTACCGCGTATCGCAGCTTATATTTATCGTCGGAAATATAAAAATGGTGAGCATATTCAACCCAATGGTATGTTAGATTGGGCTGCTAATTTTGCGCATATGTTGGGTTTCGAAGATGAGGGATTCAGAGAGCTGATGCGTTTGTATTTAACTATTCACGCCGATCACGAAGGTGGTAATGTCAGTGCACATGCAACCCATTTGGTGGGTTCTGCATTGAGCGATCCTTACCTTGCATTTGCAGCAGGTATGAATGGGTTGGCAGGTCCTTTGCATGGGTTGGCCAATCAGGAAGTGATTCGATGGATAGAAGAAATGCAACGTGAATTGTATACGCAAGTGCCAAGTAAAGACCAAATTGCGACCTATGTTAAAAAGACATTGAGCGAAGGAAAAGTAGTTCCAGGTTACGGACATGCTGTACTTCGTAAAACAGATCCTCGTTTTTTAGCGCAAATGGAATTTGGTAAAAAATATTGTGCAGATGATGCATTAGTGCAAACTGTTTGGAATGTGTATGAAGTGGTGCCGCCTATATTAGAAAGTCTTGGAAAAATAAAAAACCCTTGGCCAAATGTGGATGCGCATTCGGGTGCGTTGTTGAAGCATTATGGTTTGATAGAAGAAGATTTTTATACGGTGATGTTTGGCGTATCGAGATCGTTGGGTGTATTGGCTAGCCTTTGTTGGGACAGAGTTTACGGCTTCCCGATTGAGCGACCAAAATCTGTTTCTACCTATCAGGTGAAACAATGGTTGAATAAGGAAATACCAAACTTAGAATAGTTTTTGGCAGGTTCGACAATGCGTGAGGGATCGTAGCGAAAATCTTTTTTTGCAATACCGGCAGCGTTCTAAAACACTGACAGCGTTTATGCAAAAAAAATTGTAGCGAATAGCCCGACCCCAAAGCAGAAAAGCAAAACGACGAAGGAGTGACAGCTTTTCGCATTTGGGAGGCACGCCCAACATACTATTTTTACAGCCTTCATCTTATGACTAAAGTATATTTTCCGAATTTAAATGGATTGCGTTTTATTGCAGCCTTGTTAGTCATCATTCATCATATTGAGCAAATGAAAAGTTTGCTCGGGTTTGAAAACAACTGGTCAAATGCTGTGGTTGTTCTTATCGGAAAATTGGGTGTTGTTTTATTTTTTGTTTTAAGCGGTTTCCTGATTACCTATCTTTTATTGGTTGAAGAAAAAGAAACAAATACGATTTCAATTAAGGCATTTTATATTCGCCGCTTTCTGCGTATTTGGCCCTTGTATTATTTACTTGTTGGGTTGAGTTTTTTTTTATTTTCTCATATTCCTTTTCTGCACATAGGAACTTGGTCAGCAGTTTTTTTTGATGGGTTTAGCATCAAGCTGATTTTATTTATGTTGTTCCTGCCGAATGTTGCCATGAATATATATGCGCCAATACCGTTTGCAAACCAACTATGGTCAGTGGGTATAGAAGAACAGTTTTATTTGATATGGCCTATACTCATGAAAAAAATTAGAAATAAAAAGGTGCTTTTGTATGCTGTTATTTTTGGCTATCTGTTTATTAAAACAATTGGTTTTGCTTGTTTGCATAAGATATTAGTTGGAAATGAAACGCTGCATATTGCCGAGTCTATCTTCGATAGCTTTAGTATAGATTGTATGGCTATCGGTAGCTTGTTTGCATTTTTATTATTTACAAAGCATAGACTGCTCAACTTTTTTTCCTCGATTTACGTTCAGGCTGCATCCTATATTGCAATAGTTCTTTTAATTGCAAAAGGTATAGACATTCCATATATACAGAATGAATGTTACGGAATGTTATTTGGGATAGTCATATTGAATATGGCTGCCAACGAAAAATCAATGTTGAAATTGGAATATAAACCTCTTCATTATTTGGGTAAAATTTCATACGGATTGTATATGTATCATCCCTTTGCTATTGTCATTTCTATAAAATTATTAGATGGAATGCATATAACAAATGCAGCTGCTCAGTATGCCTCTTCAATACTGCTGACTATTTTAATTTCTGCATTGTCTTACAGATTTTATGAACGTTACTTCATCCGTAAAAAACTAAAGTACTCCAATGTAATCAGCGGGTAAGCCCTATAAATACAATGAATGAGGTTTGTCAAACAATTATTGTTTCATCAAGCGAATGATATGCTTGCTAAAATCTTCTTCATATAAAATGATGAGATTATAAATTCCGGCAGGTAGATTTCGCAAGTCAAATTCTTTAAATGATTTTGTTTCGAACCCGCTGAATAGTTTATTGCCATGCATATCGATGAGCACATAATCCCAGTAATTTCCGTATTTCTCATTGATAAGGACAGTTGAATATGACGAGCTTGGATTTGGATATACATTAATGGGCGAAGGATAATGCACTGTAATTTTATTTGATTCGTACACGCAGCCTGTTTCGTCATGTACAGCTACATAGTATTCGCCATCGCCATAACTTGAAATTGAATTTCCTGAAATAGAATCTATCAGCACATTATTTTGATACCAAAAATATTGATATCCTCCGGCGTCAGTCACAAAATTATTTTTAATTAATTGTAAAGTCGGCGTTTGCGGAAAGAAAGGAATTAACGTATCAGACTTGCCGATAAAGATTTTACAATTGTTACTGTCTTTCAATTCAATTAAATAATAGAGACCGGACGAAGTTCGCCAATCATATGTTTTTGAAGGCAAGGCTAATGTGTCAAATATATTGTTGAGATTATATGAAAGTTGCCATGGCGATTTTCCTGTCAAATTGAAATGATAAATGTATTCACGCGTGTCACAATCTTTATCGATGGTGATGGGAGAGTAATTGACGGGAACATTATTTATGATGGTTTCCTCGTCTATTGTATCACGGCAACCAAGCGAGTCATATAATACTAGCCAATTGTATGTTCCGTTTGAAAAGGTAAAAGTATTTGTTCCGTTAATATGTACTGTATCAGTAATACTTCCGTTTTGAATATAACTAAGCCAAAGTCCTTGTTGATGTGTAATATTAAATGTGACTGCGGTGCTGTCTTTATTGCAAATGTAGGTAGATGAAATAGTATTGAAGTGAAAGTCTGCATAGTTGGGGCTCTGGTTTACATTATATTGAATGGCACAACCTAGTGAGTCAGTGGTTTTCGTAAACAAATAATTTCCATTGGGTAGATAAAGTAATGTTGTATCCGTGTTTGATGTAAGCGAATTCATCACACCATTATAAAAATATTCATACGAATATGGCTTCGTGCCACCGTTGCTGATAAAGTTGATAAAATATTTATTTGAATCACATGAAATTGTCAGTGGCGAAATAATTGAATTAAGTAAAGTATAATTGACATTAATTGTATCATTTATAACATGAAAACAATTTGCATCCTGTACTGATAGTACTGTATAATTCCCATTTGCCAGATAAACACCAACAGAAGGTATGGTTGTATTTACATTATAGGTCGTTCCCGAATTATTATTTTTATATTGTATAGTCCATGGCCCATCGCCTGTTAATGCATAATCAACTTCTACTTTATTCGAATCACAATTAAATGACTGAGTAGTTTGTTGAGCGGTTAGGATCGTATAATAATTCCACACAGACTGAAGTGGGGGAGCAAAACTACAACCTGTCATATCGGTAACATTCAGAAATAGGTAGGACCCCGACCCAAGATAAATAAGATGAGCGGCGTTGTTTGTGGTGTCGTTATAATATACGGGGAACGGATTATTTTTTACATAGTGAATAATCCAGGGTGGGTTTCCTGTCAATGCAAACTGAACTTTTAATTTGTTTGAATCACAATCAAATGATTGGCTCACAATATTAGCGCTGATAGAATTAAACGAAACTGATACAGGGGTATTGAAATATTGAATGCATCCTACATTGTTGGTGGCCTGGTTGATAACCCAATTGCCATTATCGAGGAATAAACTCATAGTGGGAGAGAGGGTTGTTTTGGTAAACACATTCACACCATCTGTATATTCGAGATACCAAGGGGCCACACCGGTAAAGGCAAATTTTAATTCGTATTTATTAGAGTCGCAATTATAACTTTGTTGCGTAATGATTCCCGACATAGGTTGAGAACTGAATAGATAAAACTGGTTAATGTTTTTTTGACATCCTGTAGAATCAATAATTTGTTGAAAGAAATAATTGCCATCCTGAAAATATAAATCAAATGAGGGAAGGCTTGTCGTACATTGTTTGTTGACAAGATTCTCGAGATAGTAAATGGTGAATGGAGGATTTCCTTGTAACTCAACA
>JANNYV010000458.1:0-1875 GCA_031410275.1 Bacteroidota bacterium | reverse complement strand
CACATTCAATACAGCTACAACAAACCTCCGTTATACGCCAAGGATAAATAATTTGAGCAGTCCGCCGGTGAAAGAGTCTTTCTTTTGGGATAAAACAAAAACGAATTTCAGGGTTGATTTTGTATCGGGTACTTCATATTATTATCCCACAGAACACCTTACCTATTTATGTTCATCACAATATGAAGATGGTGAAGGATATTGCAGAAAACTAACCAGTAATAATGATTCACTGACGTATACATGTTTATTTCCTTATAAAGTTTCGGGTGGGCCAAATGCATATTTTAAAACAACCGTTGTCGGAAATAGTTATATCACAGAACATCGAATTCAATTGTATGCAAATAATAATTTGATTGGCGATTCAACATTCAGTCAGTTTGGATACAAGCGTTATAATGCGTCCGTTCCGATGTCGTATTTAAATACTGCGAATAAAATGGTCATGAAGTATGTGCCCATGAATAATGATGTGATCAATAATGTATACGATCGTTATGGTATTTCATATCTTGAATTTCGGTACCCGCGTCAATTTAATTTCAATAATGCGGATTCACTTTATTTTGAACTTGATCCGAAGTTGACTGATTATTATCTTGAGATTTCAAATTATAAAAATAATGGCGTGGCACCACGCTTGTATGATTTAACAAGTAATGAATATATTATTGGAGATATTTCTGTGACCGGACTCACACGGTTTTTAATTCCTGCATCCAATCAAATCAAACGTTTATTTATACAAAGTCAAGCGCCTGCAAGTAGTATGGGTTCCATTATAAATTTGAAAACTGTTCAATTTAAAAATTATGTGCTTAGCGCAAATCAAGGTGATTATATTATTTTGTCACACAACAAATTGTTTGATGATGGTACCGGCACCAATTATGTAAATGAATATAAAAATTATAGAAGCTCCGTCAGCGGTGGTTCTTATAATGCCGTTGTAGTGGATGTGAATGATATTTATAACGAGTTCGGTTATGGGTATACATATCATCCGCAAAGTGTCAAGAATTTTTTACATTACGCCTATTCGAATATTGCATGGGCATCTAAACCAAAATATGTATTCATTATTGGAAAGGGAATAGACTATAAATATTATCCGTATTACTCATCCTCGCCATCTACTACGTTTCCGTTTCCTGTAGTACCTTCTTTTGGTGAGCCTTGTTCAGATAATTTATTAACTGATTTTAATTTTACAAGTAAGCCGCAAATACCCATCGGGCGTTTGCCGGTATGGAGTGGCGGTGATGTGAAAGACTATTTAAACAAAATAAAAGATCATGAAATTGCATTGGCAAATACAAGTAATCAAATCAGTGATTCTGTATTGTGGCAAAAAAATGTGTTACATATTGCAGGTGCAAAATCGGCTAGTGATCAAGCGCCCATTGTGGCCTCTTTATTAAATCATGAAAAACGAATTACGGATACCTTGTATGGAGCCGAAGTGACCACATTAAAAAAATCGACAACCTCAGCGATCGAAACGGCGAACAGTGCCACAGTTGATAAGTTATTTAAAGACGGATTAAATTTGGTTGAGTTTTTCGGACATGCATCTTCATCATCCTTAGATTATAATCTTGACAATCCTGAACAGCTTCCCAATTATAAACGCTACCCTGTATTTATAGCGAATGGTTGCAGTGTGGGTAATGTATTCATTTTATCAGTTGGTGAAAAATCGCTTGGCGAAAAATTTGTACTCGCACCCAATGGTGGTAGCATTGTATTTATAGGTAGTGATAATACAGGCTTGTCGAATATACTTGGGAATTATACAGATTCACTTTACAAACAATTCAGTACAGTTTCCTATGGCAAGACCATTGGTGAACAAATGAAAAATAATATTTC
>JANNYV010000457.1:0-1918 GCA_031410275.1 Bacteroidota bacterium | reverse complement strand
GTAGTTCGTAATAGCATTATCGAAGTTTGAAACGTTTTCATAATCGGCAGCGAGTGCAAATTTTTTCCAATTACTCTTAGTATTGGTATTGTTGAAAACCAGAATTCCACCCGCTTGGTTAACGTCGAAGGAAGTGTTGCTGGTGCTAATGGTTGAACCAAAATATTCAGATTTATTTTTGGTATTGTAATTACTCAAAGTGATGCTTACCTGATTGTTGTTAAATACAGCACTTCCGGCAGGATTTACATTAATAGACGAGAAATCGCCGCCCAGTGCTCCAAAAGCACCACTCATGGCACTGAAACGCGCTGTACCGGATACGTTATCGTGCGAATAAAGCAATGCATCTGAAATACTTTGGGAATATGTTGTGTAAAAACTCAAAGTGATGATTAAGGCTATATATTTTTTCATGGTCTTTATTTTTCAAAAAAATACCCATGTCTTGTTTTTAGGCGAAACATAGGTAGTATGATACTAAATGATTTATCTTCTTCCTCCTGATGATCTGCTACTTCCGCCACCGCCACCGTAACTAGAACCGGAATATCCTGAAGACTGAGTACGCGTTGGAGCATAATTGTTGTTATTGCTACGGGTGGTGTTTGATTGCTGTACCCTGGTCGTATTCGATTGTTGTGCTCTGGTGTTGCTATTATCAGATCTTGTATTGGATCCGTAGTTTGAAGTATTATTGGTATTTGGAGTTCTGATGTAGCCTGAATTCCTTACATTACCATTTGCTGAATTTCTTACATTACCATAAGTTGTGTAACTCGTATTGGAATTATATCTCGTATTGGCAGAGACATTTCCGGGATTTCTCACACCTCCAATATTACCACTTCTTGTTGTAGCGTTATTTCGCCCAGCGTTGTAAGTATAAGAATGTGTACTTGGTGCGTGTGATGCACTTCTTACGCCGCCGCGATAAGGTTGATAATAGTATCCGTTGTAGTTGTTGTACCAATTGTTGCCGTACCATGAATTATATCCCCATCCATAATTTGGATACCAAGGATTATAATAACTGTAATAACCCGGCCCGTACCATGAATTGTATCCCCATCCTAAGTTCCAGCCCCATCCTAAATTCCAACCGATATAATTGTTCAATCCCCAATTGTTACCATAGTAATTGATGTTGACATTATCGGCATTGCTTCCCCAATCAGAATAACTGGCATTGTAGCCTTGGTTATTATTTTCGTTGTTATAGGTATTGGAGCTGTAGTTGTCTACATTGGTGAAAGTCTCATTTTGATCATTATTATCTTGAAGTGATCCGAAATAATCTTTATATTGATTGTTTTGAGATGCCACCACGTTATTATTTTGGGGTTCTGAATTTCCGTATATGCCATCACGGTCATAATACGAAACGTTTTGATAAGAAGAACCGCACGAACTTGCGAGTATCATAAAAATCCCCAAAAGTAGGTATAGGGAGTTTTTTATAGAAGTGAAATTATTTGTTTTCATAACAGCAGTTTTTATTGTCCGACAACACAAAATTAGTTAGTTTTGCCAAACTATTTAGTTAAAAAAAGTTAAACAATATTTATGCCAATTCATAACAATGAGTAAGAACCTTACCACAAGATCTGAAGATTATTCAAAATGGTACAACGAGCTGGTTGTCAAGGCCGATCTGGCTGAAAATTCAGGTGTCAGAGGCTGCATGGTAATCAAACCTTACGGCTATGCTATTTGGGAAAAAATGCAGGCTGAACTCGACCGCATGTTTAAAGAAACCGGACATAGCAATGCGTATTTTCCGTTGTTTGTGCCTAAAAGTATGTTTGAGGCTGAAGAAAAAAATGCAGAAGGCTTTGCTAAAGAGTGTGCCATTGTTACCCATTACCGATTAAAAAACGACCCTGATAAACCCGGAAAATTAATGGTAGACCCAAAT
>JANNYV010000456.1:0-4731 GCA_031410275.1 Bacteroidota bacterium | reverse complement strand
TATCAAGGCAATTGTGGAAGTGCTTGTGGACAAGCCAACGGAACAGCTCTTCAGTTAGTAAATGATAATGCAACCAATATAAATAACGGTGCAAGAATTTCATTTGCAGAGCTAAGCAATGTAACCAATAATGATGAAGGAGCCGCCTCTATTCATTTGGTCGAACGAGATGTTGCCAACGGGAATGGAGGGCTAGCTTTTTCAACCAGGAATGCTGCGAATGTTTTTACCGAGCGAATGCATTTATCAAAAGAAGGGATGTTGGGTATTGGTACAAGCACTCCGGTTGATAAACTTGCATTACGAAATGGGGCCTTGTCTTTTCATAGTCCAACCAATGATGTGCCCTATATTGGGATAGATTATGATGCGACAACAGATGCGATGCGATTGCGCAGTAATAATGGAAGTGCTTTATTAAATACAACAAACGTAACGATTAAGCGAATTACAGGCAATGTGGGTATTGGTGTCACGGCTCCAACGAATAAATTATCGGTTGTAGGTAATGCAGATTTTTCAGGCAATGTTGGAATTGGCACAACATCACCAACAAATAAATTAACTGTATCCGGAACTGCTAACTTCACAGGTAATGTAGGTATAGGCACAGCTTCCCCGGCTAATTCTTTAGAGGTAATAGGAGACGCTAAACTTTGTGGCTCTCTTTCAAATGCATCAGGCAATGCCGGAATAGGTGGAACTGTGTATAGCAATATAAAATTGAATGTCGAAAGTAATCAGACTTATGGCATTTTTGTAGAAGCACCTTCTTCCAGTTATGGTCTCTATGTGAATGGTAGTGCTGCTAAGCCAGGTGGCGGCTCTTGGATTAATGTGTCAGATGCCAGGTTAAAAGAAAAAGTAGTTGATTATAAAGAAGGTCTTACTGAGCTTGTAAAAATTCATCCTGTTAAGTATCATTACAATAAGGAGTCGGGGCTCAATACCGATAAAGAATATGTAGGCGTGTTAGCGCAAGAGCTTCAGAAAATTGCACCTTATATGGTTGGTACATTTAAACCAAGGGATAGCAACAATGAATATTTAAGTGTCGACAACTCGGCGATGATGTATATGTTGATTAATGCGGTGAAAGAACTGAATACAAAATTCGAAGAACAACATTCGAAGAATGAAGTTTCAAGCTTAGAATACGAGGCGTTGCAAAAACAAAATATGTTGTTGCAAAAACAAATTGATGAATTAAAATTACGGATTGGGAAATAGAATAATTCCTGAACTATGAAACCTTATAGGTTTAATTCCTTACCAAAATAATTCTTATCATTCAATAAAAATAATTGTCATGAAAAATAATTTCAAATTTATGCTATGCCTTTTCATTCTCAATTGTCAATTATCAATTGTCAATTGTTTCGCACAAACCCTCAAACCGTCTGTCATTGCATCAGCAGGTGGGTATCAATCAAACACAAATGGTTCATTGTCATTCACCATCGGTGAGCCGATTGCAAAAACATTGACATCAGCAAACAATATGCTCACGCAGGGGTTTCAGCAACCATTTAAAATGATATTGAATTTGAAAGCATACATACAAGGTTATTGCACAGGCTCCGGCTTAATGGAAAATGTTCTTTACAACCAAGGTGTAACGGCTATTGCAGGCACTGAGTGTGATACCATACAAATTGAATTGCGAAATAATACATCACCTTATGCTGTGGCAAGCACAAGTACACAAGTAATCAAAACGAATGGTACTGTTACATTCAGTGGGACAGCCGCAATGGGACAATCCTATTATATTGTACTCAAACATCGTAATGCGATACAAACATGGAGTGCGAATCCGGTTTTATTAAATCAAAACACAAACTACGATTTTACAACGGCTGCGAATAAGGCATTCGGTGATAATCAAGTTGAAGTGAGTCCGAATGTATGGGCGATGCATTCAGGTGATTTAAATGCAGATGAAAATATTGATTTGCTTGATGCATCTACTGTTGAAACTGATATCAATGCATTTGCATTTGGCTATTTCGCCTCTGATATTAATGGTGATGGCAATGTTGATTTATTAGATTCTCCGATTGTTGAAACAAATATTAATGGCTTTGTATTTTCGAGTCACCCGTAATGCACGTTATGCCATCTTGATTTATAAAATAGACCAAAGGGCTATTGAGAAATTTTAAATGGTATTCTGCCGATTGAAATAATATTGGTCAATATTGTATTTCATTTCGGTATAAAAATAAAAAGGGATATCCTCTGTCTATTTTCAAAGACTCCTATAAATACAAATAATTTGTCTTTGGTGTCAACTTTAGTAAGACTTCATACATCAGTTTAATACAATGCTCTACATCATTTTTGTGAACGGTTTCAACGGTCGTATGCATATAGCGAAGAGGCAATGAAATTAATGCACTCGGCACACCACCATTACTGAATGCAAAGGCATCGGTATCGGTTCCGGTAAAACGTGAAGCGGCTTGCAGTTGATGTGGCAGTTTGTTTTTTCGTGCTGTTTCTAAAATAATTTCCAATAAAATATTATGAACCGCAGGCGCATAACTAAGCACGGGGCCGTCACCGCAAATGGCTTCGCCTTGTGCGGCTTTACTCATCATAGGTGTGGTTGTATCATGTGTAACGTCTGTGCAAATGGCCACATTCGGTTTAATGCGTTGCGTAATCATAGTGGCACCATTGAGCCCTACTTCTTCTTGTACAGAATTTACGATGTATAACCCAAACGGAAGTTTCTTTTTATTTTCTTTCAAAAGCCGGGCTACTTCTGCAATAATAACACCGCCCATTCTGTTGTCATGTGCGCGTGCAATCCAATATCCATGATTCCCTTCTTCAAACCCTTCGGTGTATGTACAGACGCAACCAACATGGATTCCTAAGGCTTCTACTTCTTTTTTATTTTTACAATGCACATCAATCCAAATGGTTTCTATCTCAGGTTTTTTTTCATTTTGTGGCGTGCGTACATGAATGGCTGGCCAGCCAAACACACCACGTACTATTCCTTTTTTTGTATGAATGTTTACCCGTTTCGAAGGTGCTATCTGATGATCACTTCCGCCATTGCGACAGACATGAATGAAGCCATCACTCGTAATATATTTTACAAACCAGCTGATTTCATCTGCATGTGCTTCTATCACTACTTTATAAGGTGCATCCGGATTGATAATGCCAACGGCCGTTCCATAGGCATCTATAATATGTGTATCGATATAAGGTTTGAGATAATCAAGCCATATTCTTTGTCCACTTGCTTCATAACCGGTCGGCGATGCATTGTTGAGATAATTTTTTATAAACTCCATCGACGAAGGAGCGAAGAATTCTTTTTTTGATTTTGCAGGTTTTGACATAGGATGTTACGAATTAAAGAGTTGCGAGTTACGGGTTAAGGAGTTACGAGTTACGGGTTAAGGAGTTACGAGTTCTATTCTGAAGTGCGAAGGTATACATTCAAATTTAAAATTTCATTTCTGTTACTTACATTTGCCGAAAATCGATGTTCGGGGTTCGATGATTGATGTCAGGAAATGCAAGCAACGATTATGCTTTACGGATTTACTCTCAACCCTCAACCCTTAACCCGTAACTCCTTAACCCGTAACTCCTTAACCCGTAACTCGCAACTCCTTAACCCATAACTCGCAACTCCTTAACTCCTTAACAATAAAAATGAACAAAATATCAATCTCCTCCAACGGCAAACTTCTTGTTCCAAACAATCCAACCATTCCATTTATAGAAGGCGATGGTATTGGCCCTGATATTTGGAAAGCCAGTGTCAGAGTGTTAGATGCCGCAGTACAAAAGGCTTACAACGGTGAGCGAAAAATAGTATGGAAAGAAGTGCTTGCCGGCGAAAAGGCATTTCATGCAACTGGTTCATGGATGCCCGAAGAAACGATGGATGCATTTAAAGAGTATTTAATTTCTATCAAAGGCCCTTTAACCACTCCTGTTGGTGGCGGTATCCGAAGTTTGAATGTAGCACTTCGTCAGGAATTAGATTTGTATGTTTGTTTGCGCCCCGTAAAATATTTCGAGGGAACACCTTCGCCGATGTGGCATCCCGAAAAAGTAAACATGACTATTTTCCGTGAGAACACAGAAGATATTTATGCCGGTATTGAATTTATGACCGGAACACCCGAGGCAAAAAAAATGCTCGATTTTCTTACAAACGAAATGGGTGTGAGAAATATTCGCTTCCCGGAAACAAGTTCATTTGGCGTAAAGCCTGTGAGTAAAGAAGGGAGCGAACGATTAATCAGAGCGGCAATTGAATTTGCCATCGCAAAAAAAATGCCTTCATTGACCTTGGTACATAAAGGCAATATTATGAAGTATACAGAAGGTGCTTTTAAAAATTGGGGGTATGAATTGGCGGAAAGGGAATTTGCTGATAAAGTGTATACATGGAATCAATGGGAGCAAACAAAAAAAGAGAGTGGGGAAGCAGTAGCTAATGAAGAAATGAAAGTGGCTAGTATCGGTGGTCGAGTAATTATAAAAGATGCCATTGCTGATAATTTTTTACAACAAGCTTTATTGGCTCCTCAGGATTATAGTGTGATTGCCACCTTGAATTTAAATGGCGATTATATCAGTGATGCATTGGCTGCACAGGTGGGAGGTATTGGTATTGCACCAGGAGCAAATATTAATTATTTAACCGGACATGCCGTGTTTGAAGCCACACATGGTACTGCACCAAGGTTTGCC
>JANNYV010000455.1:0-1597 GCA_031410275.1 Bacteroidota bacterium | reverse complement strand
ATACAAAGAGGCTGTCTCGTACTCTTGAGACAGCCTCTTATAAATTAAAATTTATTTGCTAAAATATTTGTTCCTATATTTTATTAGGTACAGCTTTCTGCATTACAAACCCTGTTCTTTGCTGTACATTATTATTTGTGTTTGTGTTTTTATTGCACGTTCCCAATGCCCAATAAATAATTATAAATATTAAAATTGTAGAGAAACAGCCACCACCCAGTTTTTTTGCGCCATAGCCTGCAATTAAAGTTTTGAATAAATTGTTCATGTGTTATTTTTTAAGTTTTTAAATATTAGTATTAACATTTACAAATATGAGACCGTAATTAACAATTCATAAAAAACTCCGGCCATTTAGCCGGAGTTGAATTAAATTACTTTTAAATTTTTATCTAACTAACATTACAGTTCCCTGTAATTCCACCACTTTTTTATCTTTATCGGTTCCTTTTACACTCCAAACATAAGCACCGTTTGGTTGTGGTTTTCCTTTATAAGTACCATCCCATCCTTTCAACCATTGGTTAGTTTCAAACAATAACTCACCGTATCTATTAAACACTCTAAAGTAAGTAGTATTTGCAATTCCAACCGGTATTGCCCTAAATACATCGTTCTGTCCATCTCCGTTAGGGGAGAAGGCATTTGGAACATAATATTGAGGACCATTATACACTTTTACAAATACTGAGTCAAATCCTTCGCAGCCTATAGCATCAGATACTTTTAAATAAAAATTAGCATCGTTGTTTAAAACCACAAATGGATTTTTAATACTCGGATTTAATATAGATGCTGTTGGAGAAGACCACTCATAATATAATCCACCAGATCCCTGTAGCTGATGCTGTGCACCTTTTACTGCTAACGTATCCCTACCCGCAAATGCGTTTACAATTGGTTGTATCACCACTTTTACAGAATCGTAAGATGTAAATGCGCAACCATAGTTTACACTATCGGTTTTTACTGTCAATCTATACCAAGTGGTTTTTGTAGGGTATGCAGTAACTACCAATGCAGAATCAAAACTCAAACTATCTTTTGGTGTCCATACAAAATCCGAAATAGGAACTCCCGTAGGACCTGGTGTTGTATGAGTGATAACACCAGATAGTACTGTAGAACCATTTAAACAAATAGCTACATTTTTTCCTGCATCAACAATTGGTTTCCATCTAACTTTTACATCAACAGATTTTTCAGCAGAACACCCACCCAATGCACCTCCAAGTGTAGCTGTTAAGATATATGTGGCATTGTCAACTGGCGAGAATGTAGCATTTATATTATTAATGCTGTCAATAGTACTATTAGGCACTCCAACTGCTCTCCACACATAACTTGCAGCCGCAGGTGTAACTATTGGGAAATATTTTACAGAACTTCCTTCACAAATTGTACTATCATTGCCAATAATTATTTGAAGATTATTACTTACAGTTACTACAATTAATTCTCTTGGTCCCTCGCAATTCCCTGTTGACTGACTTACATAATAATTTATAGAACCAGAAACAGCAGTATTAATAGGAGGAGGTATTGAACTTCCCACACCACCTGAAGCAGCACTGTACCAAAGTAAATTTGTACCTGT
>JANNYV010000454.1:0-1623 GCA_031410275.1 Bacteroidota bacterium | reverse complement strand
TTCGCTTAGCGAATTATTTCTCATTCCTTATCTTTAGTATAATGTCAGATACCCAAACAATAAGATTTTTATGAAAATTTCTGGAATATCAAAAGCCCCACTAGGCGAGTTGGCTTGTTCAGTGCCAGAGGGGCATTATGTGGACATGTACAATTTGGTTGAAGTGATTTTGAAGCTAATGAATTTGGAAATTTATCAATACAAGAAACATTATGGAATTGATGATTACTACAACACAGGTTACGAAACCAAAAGTTATAGATATATTGACACGAAAATGAAAGGTGCGTGGGAAAACATTGTTATTCGTAAAGATGACTATAATGTGCTTGAATGGAAAACACAATGGGTTGAAAAACCTGTTGCTAACTATGAAACAATAATAACTAGATCATATTCCGGACCTTTTCAGGATTGGATTGAGTGTAAAGGACATTGGATGCGTGCACACCCCCAAATGTTTCGAATGGTTGATGATGGGAGAATGAGGGGTAGTGGTAGTGGTACTATGGAACCATTTGATAAATTATTCACCCCACCCGGATGGGACATAAATTACATGGATGGGAGATATATTGCTGCAGTTATTGAAAATGGAAAAATCATTTTTAAAGCACATAATATTGGGTTTTATTTAAAATTAGCATTTTGCAAAGAGTTGGCCTACTTGATGGGTGTAGCACTCAATTACCAAGATTTGGTTTGGCTAGATTTTCCACAGATGGATAAATTACATGTAATCCCGAAACCAAAATTTCATGATAAGGCTGTTGAATGGAGTGTGTATGGTATTTCACTAGACTATACTAGTAATGAAAGTTTCGAAGCTAGAGAAGGATTTCTTTATAGTAAATATGATGGTTATTCAAAAACTACATCTTATAAATTTCTGGAATGGAACATATATGTTGATCAGTCCATACCAATCAAATATGAATTTGATTTGTGGAGAAACACTATTCGATCGATTTATGTTTGCTGTAATATTGTTGAACAAACACATCTTGGTTGTAATCTCGCACTTCCTCTTTTACGAATCATTCCTTCAGAATCAATTCATGATACACATTCAACACACAGCTTCATCATCCCACAATTTAAAAAGGTGTTATGCAATCAAGTCAATCAAATCAAAATCTGGTTAATGGAAGAAGTTTCTACTATTTACGAATTATATGATGTAACTAAACCATATACATTTTCAAGAAACATACAAACAGAATTTAAGCCATTAACATTAGATGGTGATGTCATTATGAGATTGGAATTCATAAAAAATGCTAAGTGAATTCACATATTATCTAGTTAGTGATTTGGAAGTTGGTGGTGATTTTTACAATTCATGCAACGAAAGATTGGATTTCCAAACAAATGAATATGAGGTTTGCATGCAAGAATTGATTTTTACTGTCATTGCACTTTTTCTAATAGGCAATTTTTGATATATCATTACTTGATTGATTTCATCATATACTAATTTGACGCCTGAACGAACTAATCTATCATTTATTGCTGCAAGCAATCCGCCATTCGGAGCAGCAGTCAGTCCTTGAAAAGGGCTGTTTGGATCCACTCCGAGGCTGCCGACCGGAAAAAGAGAGCCATTGCTCTGATTCACGAGAT
>JANNYV010000453.1:0-2658 GCA_031410275.1 Bacteroidota bacterium | reverse complement strand
CCAGCATCCATTTTCCGTCTACACCCAGAAGTAAGTCGTACACCGGTGGAAATAAATTAAACATAGCAGTCGTAGTTACTCCCAATCCAACGCCCATGAAAAAAATAAATGACCATTGGTTTTTAGTAGGACTTTCTTTTTTGGCAGAAACCGCTGGCGCAAAGGAAGTAAAACGCTTTTATCAAAAGCTTCCGCATCCTGACAGCAAAACATTTTTAGGGAAAGGCAAGCTCGAGGAAATTAGAGATTACATCGCTTCGCGAAAAGTAGATATGGTTATTTTTGATGATGAATTAACGGGTTCTCAAATAGCAAATATTGAAAAGGTATTAAAAAGACAAGTCATAGACCGGAGTGATTTGATACTCGATATTTTTGCAACCCGTGCTAAAACAGCGCAAGCGAAAGTGCAAGTCGAGCTTGCACAATATCAATATTTACTTCCCCGGCTGAAAGGTATGTGGAGCCACCTCGAACGTCAAGGTGGCGGTATTGGCTCACGTGGTCCGGGTGAAACAGAAATTGAAACCGACCGTCGTATTGTGAAGGATAAAATTTCATTATTGAAAAAAAGATTATTGGACTTTGATAAGCAAGCCTTCACACAACGAAAAGAGCGAGGTGAATTTATCAGGGTTTCATTGGTCGGTTATACAAACGTCGGAAAGTCGACCCTCATGCGCTTTCTGAGTAAAACCGATGCCTTTGTTGAAAATAAATTATTCGCAACGCTCGATACTACCACTCGAAAAGTAGTGTTTGATCGCACGCCTTTTTTGCTAAGCGATACGGTAGGATTTATCAGAAAACTTCCGCATCATTTGGTAGAGAGTTTTAAAAGTACGTTAGATGAAGTTCGGGAAGCAGATATCTTATTGCATGTGGTTGATATTTCGCACCCGAAATATGAAGAGCAAATTACCATTGTAAAAAATACACTCAATGAACTGAAAGCCGGTGACAAGCCAACCATTTTAGTCTTTAATAAAATGGATTTGTATGAAAAAAATACATTTGACGAATGGCTTGAGGAAGATGTGAAGTTGGATTTAATGAGGCAGTTGAAAAAATATTGGAATAACGAAACACAGATGAATGCCATCTTTGTTTCAGCCACGGAAAAAATGAATGTCGAGGAATTGCGTGTGACCATTTTAGATAAAGTAAAAGAAATGTATGGCATTCGCTACCCTTACAAAACTATGTTTTACGAATAGTCTTTTTCGGTTGTACATTTGCCCGCGAAAATGGAGAATGTCTTACATTTATTAGCAAAAACATTTCAGGTATCTACTGACGATTTGAATGCAAATTCTCTTTTGGCAAAGGAGTATTCAGTTGCCAATGGCATTCAATATAAATATGTTCGATATCAGAAACCTACTCACTGGGATATAGAAGATACGGGTGTTGTGTCGTATCATAAAGGAATAGATGACTTTATTCAGCTCACCTATTTTTTGATCGAAAATGAACCTCAGCTTCAGCCATTAAAACATGGCAAGAAAGAAAAAACAGAAACAATAGATATTATTTCTGTCTTATTTAATCCTGATTATTTAAAACAATTTCTGACATCAAACCAATATAAAAATACGACGGATACAATTCTTTCATTTCAGCAGGAAACGTCGTTTGTAAAAACTATACAACTTTGCAATAAAACCCAACAATCGCTTCGAACTATTAGAGAACATAATTATTCGCATAGCCTCGAAACAATTTTTATTTATGCTCAACTGCAAATGCTATTACTGTATAGTTTAGAAAATTGTGCTTTAGATGAAAAAGAAGAACATTTTGTTTGCAAGTTTTTGGCGAATGATATTGATAAAGAAAAAATTTACAAGGCCAAAGAGATTCTTATTCAACGTATCGGCAATCCCATTACGATTAAGGAACTTAGCCGTAAGGTGGCAATGAATGAATGTTATTTAAAAAAAGGGTTTAAGGAAATTGTCGGCTCAACTATTTTCGAATTTTATCAGCATAAACGCATGGAATATGCCACACTCATGCTTTGTGAGAAAGGATTGAATGTTACTGAAGTGTCGGATTTATTAGGCTATTCATCTATTTCACATTTTAGTACGGCTTTTAAAAAGCATACAGGAATGAAGCCATGTGAGTTATTACTGCGATAATATTCAGATAAAAAGAAACGCTAATAAGCGGCTTAAATTGAATACATTTTTACAAAGCCGAAGAGAAAAAGGGTTTCATTTTGTAAATTCTTCTTTTCTTTACAAGTCTTCTATAGCCTCCGTATAGAATCAGTACAAACAACCTTATTTTTATTTTCAAACTCCCTTAATTCTTTTACCTTTGCGCGAACTATAAATCAGGGTAAAACATTATGCCAACTTTACAAGAAACAGCTTCACAAATCAGACGCGATATCGTACGAATGGTACATGCAGTGCAAAGCGGACATCCCGGAGGTTCATTGGGTTGTACAGATTTTATGACAGCACTTTACTTTCATACCATGAAACACAATCCGGCTTTTACCATGGATGGAAAAAATGAAGACCTTTTCTTTTTATCAAACGGTCATATTTCACCGGTGTTTTATAGTGTATTGGCTCGTAGTGGTTATTTCCCTATTCCGGAATTGGCTACATTCAGAAAATTAAATTCCCGTTTACAAGGACATCC
>JANNYV010000452.1:0-2314 GCA_031410275.1 Bacteroidota bacterium | reverse complement strand
TTGAGAAACTAAAAATACTAGGTGTACCAATGTATAAGCAGAAATTGCATAGTACTTTTCGGAATCCATTTTATTGTGGGCTATTATCGCATGGGATGCTAGAAGGAAGGATAGTTGAAGGGCTTCACGACAAACTAATTTCTAAAGAGGACTTCTTGAAAATTCATCAGTTAAATATTAACGCCAAGGGAGTTGGTGTTCCCCATAGTAAAGAAAGAGAAGAGGTGCCATTAAAAGTGTTTATTAAATGTTCAGCATGTAATCAACCATTTACTGGATATTTAGTGAAAGCCAAAAATTTATGGTATTATAAATGCAGAACCAAGGGCTGTAAGTGTAATAAAAGCACAGCTAAAATGCATGAACTATTTGAACTTGAGTTAAAAAAATATGAACTAGAACCGCATTTACAAGCTCCTCTGAAAGCAATGATTGAGGGTACAATTGGTAATTTTCAAAAACAAAGAGAGGAGAATCAAGAAGGTATTCTAAAAAGGATTAAAGCTATTGATGAAAAAACGGATTCTTTGCAAGAAAAGTTCTATCTGAATAATGAAATGTCAAAGGAAATTTTTGAAAAATTATTGGCTAAGCTAACAAGCGAAAAGCAAGAATTACTTCCTCAAATCAAACTTCCTATTAATTCCATTTCGAACCATGATGATTCGCTAAATAAATTGGTAGCGTTTTCGTCAAAACTATCGTCAATATGGGATTCTGGGGATTATGCCAACAAAGAGAAATTACAAAAACTTGTGTTTCCTGAGGGAATTATCTATGACAAGGAAAATGATGTATTTCGAACTTCAAAAGTGAATACTGTATTTCGCTATATATCCACACTATCAGGCGATACAGACAAAAAAGAAAAAGGACAAATCGCTTTTAGTAGCGATTTGTCCTTTTATGTCGGGAGGACAGGATTCGAACCTGCGACCCCCTGGTCCCAAACCAGGTATTCTACCGAGCTGAACTACCTCCCGTTTTAGTGTGTGGTTTTCTGTGTGAGTGTGAGGGCTGCAATATTACGTTACATTTCTGTACATACCTAACAGCATCTTAGAAATTTTTTCGTAGCCATTATAATATTCTTCAAATGAAGTTTTGTCAATCAACTCCATATCATGAATACAATTGAGAATGGCTACACTTTCAAAAACAGATGATCTGGCAATCGTATAAAAATGTTTTTTTTCTGTTGGAGAAATTCTGCCGGTCCCTTCTGCTAAATTGAGCATGGCACTCATAGTAGCTTGTTTCCATTGATCTTTGATATATAAATCCTTTATAGCATCACTAAAAATATACTTCAGCACAGCATTGTTGAGTGTCCGTATTTCTTGATAGACATCTAGCTTTTCAAAATCAAACATTCATTTTGTTTTAAGTTTAAGGAAGAGTAATGTGTAACGGAATGTATTTACACACTCACTCTCACACCCAAATGGCGGTGAGGGAGGGATTCGAACCCTCGATACAGTTTCCCATATGCATGTTTAGCAAACATGTCCCTTCGGCCACTCGGGCACCTCACCTGCACAATATTGTAAGAACTATTTTTTTAATTGGACTGCGAAAATAGAGTATTTTTTTTAAAAACCCAATAATTCCACTTCAAATATAAGGGTACTGTTCGGACCTATCAATGGTCCGGCTTGTTGTTCGCCATACGCCAAATGTGGAGGCAGAAATAATTTCCATTTACTTCCGACTGGCATTAATTGCACAGCTTCTGTCCAACCACTAATCACACGGTTTAATGGAAAGCTTGCCGGTTGTCCACGTTGCACTGAGCTATCAAAGACACGACCATCGATTAGCATGCCATGATAATGACAGGTGACGGTATGTGTAACAGCGGGTTTCGCGCCATCTCCCATCGTAATTACTTCATATTGCAATCCGCTTTCGAGACTTATCACTTCGGGACGCTTTTTATTTTCTTCAAGGAATTTTAATCCTTCTTCTAAATTTGCTTTCAGTTTATCCATTTTTGCTTTATTTAATTTATCAAAAAGACTCATGATTATTCTTTAGGGGGTGAAGGTAAGATATTTTTGTTTGCTCAGGACTTCACCCGAGAGATTACCCTTTCATTCATAATTAACTCAGTACTGCATCCTGAAGTTTGTCATGTTACCTTTTCATTGATGATTAACTCTGGACTGCATCCTGAGGTTTGTCATGTTATCTTTTGATTCATGGTTAACTGAGGACTGCATCCAGAGGTTTGTCATGTTATCTTTTCATTCATAATTAACTCAGGACTGCATCCTGAGTTAACGTATGTCGCCCTTTCAGGGCTTTGGTACTA
>JANNYV010000451.1:0-1702 GCA_031410275.1 Bacteroidota bacterium | reverse complement strand
GGTTGTAAAGAAAAAACAGAGTCAATGATATTATCTATTTATCATTTTTAATTTTTGCTGTTGTAAATGCAAAATATTAATCATACATTACAGCACACAACTTTCCTAACTTTTTAAACCTTTACTGTTATGAAAAAAATCTTCTTCACCCTCGCTTTGTTTATTACAAGTTTTTGTTTTGCACAACTTGAAAATGCTAACTGGTGTTTTACAATTAATGCAAGAGTTGATTTTAATACAACTCCCCCAACTCCTTCAGCTTGTGCAACAAACAATACTACTTTAACATTTGCTGCTAACAGCGTAAGTGTAAGTAATAATAATGGGCAGTTGTTGTTTTATAGTAATGGTATTCTGGTTTGGGATAAAAGCCATAATATTATGCCCCATGGTGCCAATATTGGTGGTGGCGTTGATGGGGTATTTGGACAACAAACAACAGTTATTGTTCCCAAGCCTAACAGCCCAAATTTATATTACATTTTTACAGCTAACAAAATTACAACTCTTGGTTCTCCCTTGAACCCCGGACATAATGGAGGACTTCATTATGTTATTGTTGATATGTCAGCTAATGGCGGAATGGGAGATGTGGTTACGGATGCAGGCGGAACAATTATAAAAACAACTTTAAAAAACCAAGCTGGAAGTTTAATGGATTATGACTACATTAGTAGTACAGGACTACAAATTTTTGAGAGCAGAATTTCTTCAACACCAAATAAAGATGGAACAAAGATCTGGCTTAGTTTTTTTACAAGATTTTATGTGGGAGCGACATTACAGAGATGGGCACTACAATATCTTATAAGTGATAATGGAATCGGAATTAATAATGATGTGGATGGCATACCACCAACTCCCAATACTTCTTATCTTTTGGATGATTCAAATTTTCCAATAGTCCCCAACTGGTATTTTATTGGCACTATGAAGTTTTCACCAGATGGCAAGTATTTATGCGATGCTAATACCAGTAGTGTTATGCTATATCGTTTTGATAATGAATTCGGGAATATCTTATCTTTTCCCATTCCAAGGAAAGTTTACAGTTATACTTCGCCTGCATCAGTACCTGGCCTTGGTTTAGAATTTTCCCCGGGGAGTAATTACCTCTATTTTAGCACTTACGATGATAAAATATACCAGGATGGTTTAACTCAATCTTCAAAACCAATTACCAAAAAATATATAAGAATCAGGCAAATTGGTTTTCTTACCCCTGATACTGTAAGGATCGTTGGGGAATTTGAGGACATTACAAAAGATACTACTCACAGTTTGAACCACATAACTACTCCCATATTTGCAAATGGATTTAATGGCGAATTACAATTAGCTATCAACGGTAAAATCTATATTTGTGCAGTCTATACAGCTAACCCACAATTTGGTAAACTTGCAGTTATTGGTGATCCAAACCAACTAAATTGTCAATATTCACCCAATGGAATTACTTTACAACCATTAACCTCTCACTTTGGCAGCCTGCCACAATGGGTGCATAAGGCGTTACCACCCCCTTCTACGGGTCCATGGGTATGGATGCATGGAGATAATATCGGCAATCAAGTGGGAGTCTATGGCACACAGAATGTTCCATCTCCCAATAATAAACCAGGATCTAGGCAGGGAGCAATGAATTGGAAAGATTTGAATGATAATTTATGGCTTTTTGGTGGCTTGCATTATGCCAGTTATC
>JANNYV010000450.1:0-5811 GCA_031410275.1 Bacteroidota bacterium | reverse complement strand
TAAAATTTCGTTCAAAACCACCTATACGACCAATATTGGTTGTGAGACGTGAACCGCAAACTTCTTCAAATATTTCATAAATCAATTCTCTGAATTCAAATACATAAATAAAACCTGTAAAGGCTCCGGTGTCTACACCAATCACAGAATTGCAAACTAAATGATCGGCGATACGGGCAAGTTCCATGATAATCACACGAAGATATTCGACACGTTTTGGAAGTTCGGCTTTGATTAATTTTTCAACTGTCATATGCCAACCCATATTATTAATTGGCGAGGAACAATAATTCAACCGGTCCGTCAATGGTGTGATTTGATAATAAGGCCGATGTTCTGCAATTTTTTCAAATGCTCTGTGAATAAAACCTATGGTCGGTACCGCATCAATAATACGTTCACCGTCCATCTCCAAAATATTTTGAAATACACCATGAGTCGCAGGATGTGTAGGCCCGAGATTGAGCGTGGTGGTTTGCTTTTCTAACGAACCTTCAGGGAGTTGTATATTTTGTTTCGGATTCATGTTCCTTTTTATTACGGGTTATGGCGTTAGCGGGTTACGGGTTATTGAGTTTTGTTGTTACGGGTGATGACGTTAGCTGGTTAATATGTTACATTAAGATGATGATGTGAATTCTGCATTCATTTTTCAAATTTTCAAATTTTCTCATTTTCAAATTCCTAAAATTACCTCCCAAACATATCATCATCTTTATCTTTTCGGGATTGATCTTCTAAGGGATATTCTTTACGCATAGGGAAGTAATCCATTTCTTCAACATTCATAATCCGGATTAAATTGGGATGACCGACAAAGTTCACTCCAAAAAAATCGTATGCTTCACGCTCTAACCAATTCGATGTTTCAAAAATTCCGGTGGCTGTAAACACATCAGGTTTTGTGATATCGGTATATACCTTAAATCGGATTCGAATACCTGCTCTAATATTTTGCAGCATATACACGACTGCCAATTCCCTGCCGATGTTATCCGGATAATGAACTGCGGTTAAATCATTTAAATAAGTGAATCCAAGTTCTTCATCTTCCTTCAGAAAATTCATCACCTTCAAATTATTATCTCTTTCTGTTTCAAATGTAAGCATACCATAAGGCTCTTCAAATTTGTAAACCAAATCTCCGAACTTTTCTGTCAATCGTTGTTGTATAATTTCGTTTGTTAGCATTTTTAGTATAGTTGTTGGTTGGAAGTTGAGAGTTGTAAGTTGAGAGTTGTAAGTTGAGAGTTTCAAAATTTATTGAGTCACACTTTCTTATTTCACATTCCTTATTTCATTTCATTTTCAAATTTTCAAATTCACCAATTTTCAAATTAATTTACTGTATCCCATAACTGTTCAACAATTCTTTGTACTGATCGCTTTGTCTTCGTCGAATATCTTCACTCTTCACCAAATCTTGTACACGCATAAACCCATCAATAATTGCTTCGGGTCGCGGCGGACATCCGGGAACGTACACATCAACAGGAATGACTTGATCGATACCTTGTAATACGGAGTAGGTATCAAATATTCCACCACTGCTTGCACAAGCACCAACAGCCATGACCCAACGCGGCTCGGCCATTTGTAAATATACCTGACGTAAAATAGGAGCCATTTTTTTTGCAATGGTTCCCATCACCATAATCAAATCGCATTGACGAGGAGAGAAACTCAAACGTTCTGATCCAAAACGTGCAAGGTCATAGTGAGCAGCCATGGTTGCCATAAATTCGATACCGCAACATGAGGTCGCAAACGGAAGTGGCCAAATAGAATTGCTTCGGGCAAGTCCAACTGCTTCACTCATTTTCAATGTAAAAAAACCTTCACCTACATATCCTTGTGGGGCTTCTACAATTTTTACTTTCGTGTTATGGGTTACGGGGCGCATGATAATGTTTGTTAAGACGTGATTATTTTGTTACGAGTTAAATAGTTTAGGGTTATTGGTTGTTAGTTGAGAGAGGGACGCTGCATTCATTTTCAAATTTTCAAATTGAATTAATCTTCCCATTTCAAGGCTCCTTTTTTAATGATATAGGTAAATCCTAAAACAAAGAATGCAACAAACATGACCACGGCCATAAATCCATCCCAACCTAATTCTCTGAAATTAATAGCATAAGGGTAAAAGAAAATAACTTCAACATCAAACAGCACAAACAGAATAGCTACTAAAAAGTATTTCACCGCCAACGGTTGACGGGCATTTCCTTCTTGCTCAATACCGCATTCAAAGTTTTCGAGTTTGTCTGATGTTTTTCGCTTCGGTCCGAGAAAATGTGTAGCCGCCATCATCACCACCACAAAGCCAACAGCGAGTATCAATTGTATCACAATCGGGAAGTAGTTAAACGGCGTATTTTGTATCTGTAAAAGCATTTTTATTTTTTTGAAAAAACCACACAAAAGTAGACTACAAAATGGCAAACTTCAAATAAATAAAAGACTATTCTTACCAATGCCATTAAATATCTCTAAGAAATGATTTGGATTCCAAATGAAAAGTATTATTTTTAAGTTCTAAACAAATTGATATGAAATATTCTTCCCTTGCTCTCAGTGTAATAGGCGCCATGTTGTTTGTCACAGTGTCCGTTCAGGCACAAGGCTTGCTACGGTATTATGAGAATGGGAAAGTGGGGTATAAAAATGGTTCCAAAGAAGTGATTGTATACCCTCATTATGATGCCGGAAGCGATTTTGCTGATGGAGTTGCCATTGTTGTAAAAGATAATAAACGCGGTTATATCAATCAACAAGGTTCCGAATTTATTCCGTTGCAATACGATGATGCCGGATTATTTGTAAATGGTTTGGCTTGCGTAAAATATGCGGGTCAGTATGGCTTCATCAATATGAAAGCAGAGTGGGTGATACAACCTATTTATGAAAATGCCTTTACATTTTCCGAAGGTCTTTCCCGGGTTCAAAAGAAAGGTCAGTGGGGGTATATCAATAAACAAGGTGAGGTCATAATTCCTTGTCAATATGATTTGGCATTTGATTTCTCTAGTGGTTTAGCTGCTGTTAAGAAGAATGGTAAATGCGGATTTATAGCACACAGCGGACAAACCGTATTGCCTTTCGAATATGATATGGCCATGAGTTTTAATAAAGAAAATAAGGCTGTGATTGGGAAAGGCACCGAACAATATTATATTGACAAGACCGGGAAAATACTCTCAAAAATAGAATTGAATGAAGAGCATGAAGAGGAAGAAGCTGAGAAGCAAAGAGAAAAGGAAAATAGAAGAGGGAAAAAGCATTGATAGGTGGCAATGCCATCAAATTAATTATCAATTATCAATTGTCAATTATCAATTGTCAACTTTCAATTATCTTCGTCCCTATTTTTAAAGTATGAATAAAATATTGGTTGCCAATAGAGGCGAAATTGCGTTGCGTATTATGCGTTCTGCCAAAGAGATGGGTATAAAAACGGTAGCCGTATACAGCGAGGCAGATGCCACAATGCCGTTTGTTCTTTTTGCTGATGAGGCTTACTGTATTGGTCCTGCACCTTCTTCACAATCCTATTTAGTAGGGAATAAAATAATTGAAGTCGCGAAAAAATGTGGCGCACAAGGTATTCATCCGGGTTATGGTTTTTTGAGTGAAAACGCGGCATTTAGCAAAGCTGTCAGTGATGCAGGCCTGATATTTATAGGTCCAACTTCGTCCTCTATCGAAGTGATGGGAAGTAAAATTGGTGCCAAGCAATCGGCGAAAAAATTTAATGTGCCTATGGTACCGGGTACAGATACGGCGTTGAAAGATATACAGGAAGCACATGAAGTAGCATTGAAAACCGGATTCCCTCTTCTCATCAAAGCCAGTGCTGGCGGTGGCGGTAAAGGAATGCGTATTGTACATCATGCGAATGAATTAGAAGAGCAGATGAAACGTGCAAAGAGTGAGGCACTCAATTCGTTTCATGATGACAGTGTCTTTATCGAAAAATATGTGGCATCTCCAAAGCATATCGAAATACAAATTTTGGGTGATACACATGGTCACTACGTGTATCTTTTTGAACGTGAATGTTCGATACAACGGCGTCATCAAAAATTAATTGAAGAAGCCCCTTCATCATGTCTAACACCCGAAGTGCGCAAAGCAATGGGTGAGTGTGCAGTCAATGTTGCACGTTCATGTGATTATCATGGTGCCGGTACCGTTGAGTTTTTGGTTGATGAAGAATTGAATTTTTATTTCCTTGAAATGAATACCCGACTGCAAGTCGAACATTGTGTCACCGAAATGATAACAGGTATTGACCTTGTGAAAGAACAAATAAAAGTTGCAAGAGGTGAAGCACTTAGCTTTACACAGGATGACCTGAAAATAAACGGCCATGCAATTGAATTGCGCATATGTGCCGAAGACCCATTGAATGATTTTTTGCCTGATATTGGCACATTGGAAGTTTACAAACGGCCACAGGGAGCAGGTATCAGAGTTGATGATGGTTATGAAGAAGGGATGCAAATTCCTATTTATTATGACCCGATGATAGGTAAATTAATTGCATGGGGCGCCAATCGCAATGAAGCGATTGCCCGATTAAGTAGAGCCATTGCTGAATTTAGAATCAATGGTATTGAAACTACCTTGCCGTTTGGTGCTTGGGCTATTCAACAAGCAGCTTTCACCGCCGGGAAATTTGATACACATTTCATACAAAATTATTTTAAACCTGAGCTCTTGCAAACATGTTCCGAAGAAGAGGCCGAAATGGCCGCCTTATTTGCAGTTCATATTTTGCAGAATAATTCGAAGCAAATGAAGCCTTTAAATACCGCTACATCGAAATGGAAAAATAGACGCAGTTTGAGATAGTTGTAGAAAATTATCAGGTGAATAGTGAACTCTATTTTGGGCGTGACCTTCGCAAAGCCTCAGGTCGGGCTATTCGCTGCAAGTCCTCGCTCGTGCCTCGCTCCGGGCTTTTCACTACTATCCCTCACGCTGGTCGCACTTTATATCGTTTGCAATAAATATTTTATGTACGAGCATTTTGCTTCGAATTGGCATTTGGCTATAAGCTAACAGCCAATAGCCATTCGCTTTTAAAATAAGTCTGCTTTCATTCTCAGATTAATTTTTACTTTTAAACTGAGTTTTTAGATTTTTGTTTATCTTAGCGCTCTGATAAATAATAAACATGAAAAGAATCGCGAACCTTTTATTTTTTGCCTTTGTATTAGTTGTAAGTATTTCGTCGTGCCGGAAATATGAAGAAGGACCCAATGTAAGTTTGCGAACCAAGAAAGCAAGGGTGACTAATAACTGGAAGTATGAAAGTGCGCAGGTAAATGGTGTAGAGGTTTCATTAGATCCATACTACGCCAAACAAAAACATTATTTTTATCGTGATGGAAAATACATTCAAACCATTATCGATCCTATTACCTTAGAGGCTAGAAATATTCAAGGTACTTGGGCATTGTATGATAATGACAGAAAAATTGCCATCACGACAAAAAATTTCTCTGGAAATATCGATAGTACTAGCGATTACAATATTTTAAAATTATTTGAAAAACAGATGTGGCTTCGTACTGTTGACAATTCACGTGAGTTTCATTTTTCTCCTTTTGAATAATCCTTTCAGAACTTCATTTTGAGAAAGTTTATCAATTCCTTTATCGAGTTTTTTTATTTCGACTCCTTTAAATTTATTCCTCTTCAAACCTTTAAGTACTTGGCTTGCGGTGGCAGTACGGCTTGCTTAGATTTGGTCATTTATTTTCTTTCCTATAATTTTTTGTTTGAAAAATTGCCGGTGCATTTTTT
>JANNYV010000449.1:0-3833 GCA_031410275.1 Bacteroidota bacterium | reverse complement strand
TACCTGGCAAAGCAAAAATGAGAAAGAAGAAATCATTGTGTTCAAAAAAACCTGATGATTCCTTTTTGTGATGGTCTTTATGCAATACCCATAGTAACCCATGCATAATGAACTTATGCGTAAACCATGCAACGCCTTCCATACTAAGGAATGCTGCAACTGTTATTAAAGAATTAATTAGTGTTGATTCCATTTGTACTAAATATTTTTTCAAGCATTTGTTTTCTATAATCAAAAATGTTTTTGATTTTTCTTTTTACTAAAATTGAATTCAAAACCCTACCGATAAAACCGAAAGGCAATTTATAGTTTACTACATCGTGCATTAAAACGCCCCCATTTATCTCTGAAAACGTATGTGTATGCTCCCATATTTTATAGGGCCCTTTGGCCTGCCTATCTGTAAAATATTTTTGATTTTGAACTTTACAGATTTCGGTTTGCCAACGAACTGAAATACCAAATAGTGGTTTTACCGCGTAATCAATTTTCATGCCTTCAAATATTTCTTCTCCATTCAATGAACTTAATATTTTAAAATCCATTTCGGGAGGAGTTATTTTGGAAAGGTTGTTTGGAGAAGAGAAAAATTCCCATGCTTTGTTCTTGTCAATTGGTAAAAATTGTTCCGCTTTAAATTGATGCATATTCATGAGCTTTATTTTTAAATATTTTGTCATATTGGCTTCTCACTTGAGGCAAGCAAATTTTCATCCACTCAGTATAATTTTCTGGATGAACAAGAATATCTGTTTCAAGGTTTTCAATAGTCATGTATTTCCAGTTTTTCACTTCTGATTTTTCAGGAAGCGGTAAATCATTAGTTAACCCAAAATACACATGGTCAAATTCATGTTCGGTTAAACCATTGGCAAAAGTTGTTTTATATTTAAAACTAAATACGAAATCCGTTTTGCAACTCATTCCCATTTCCTCATATAATCGTCTTTCAATAGCCCATGAAATTTCCTCACCGAACCGAGGGTGACTGCAACAGGTGTTTGTCCATAATCCACCTGAGTGATATTTATCATCAGCCCGTTGTTGCAAAAGAAATTCTCCCTTTGAATTAAAAATAAAAACAGAGAAAGCACGATGCAACAAACCCACCTGATGCACTAAATGTTTTTCCAGTTTGCCCCACTGTTTATCGTTTTCATCTACCAATATAAGATAGTCGTTCATGATGCTAAGTTTTGTTTTTTTGTAATTGTGAAATAATGTGATTTCACCATAAAAGAAATGATTCCCTCCTTCAATTGTAAATCATTTAATTTGGAAATAGAATGCAATAGAAATAATTTATCTTGCTGTATTAAGTTGTTGTAACCAAGAAACGATTGTGATTTGGTTTGTACGGTGAATCGAAGGGATCGCAACTCAACATTTTCTTTGTGGTTTTCAATACATTTTTCTATCCAATAGTTTCCTTCTGAGAAATTAGAATATTTAATGAATAGATTTAGAACATGATTTGCCATTATAATTTTGGCACACGCTTTATATCCTGCCAGTAAGGCATTGTTATTTTCGTTGTACGCTTGCAAAAGCAATATAAGTTTTTTGATTGATTCTTTTTCGCAAGCCGCTTTGATATAACTCAATCTTACTTCACTTTGAGAAGGAAATTCAGCATCGCTTTTTGAGACAGAAATTATCAAAAAAAGTGAAATTATTATTCTCATAATAGATTCATTTTATATTGAAACATACTGTTTAACATCAGCCCAAATTTCTCTCCATTGTTAATTCGTATTCGTTCAGTTAAGATTTTTTGAGCCGGCATTTTTTTTATTTTCTTGAACAATGAATTATAATAAACATACGCTAGATATACTCCACCTTTTGCAGAGGAGGGGAGTTTTTTAATACCAATCAATGCTTCTTTGAAATCTTGCTCTATTTCATTTTCAATTGTCCGTTTTGCACATGATGAAAACCTTGCCAGGTCAACATTGGGAAAGTAGCTTCTTCCCAAAACTTGATAATCTTCTTTCATATCCCGTAAAAAATTTATTTTCTGAAATGCAGCACCCAGCTTCATGGCAAAAGGTTTTAACTCTTCATACAATTTATTATTCCCTTCTGTAAAAACATGTAAGCACATCAACCCAACAACTTCCGCTGAGCCAAGAATGTACTCCTCATATTTTTCAGAAGTGTAATTTACTTTCTCTAAATCCATTTGCATACTATTCAGGAATATTTCAATTAAATCAGGGCTTAGGTTATATTGATGAACAACTTGTTGGAAAGAATTTAAAATTGGGTTTAATGAAATACGATTTTCGATTGCCTGATACGTTTCAACCTTAAATTTTTCCAACAATTTCATTTTATCGTAACCTTCAAAGCTGTCAACAATTTCATCGGCAAATCTTACATAACCATAAATGGAGTAAATAGGGTTACGCAGTTTGTTCTTCAGAAAATGTATTCCTAAAGAAAAACTGGTGCTGTATGTATGAGTAGTGAGTCTACTGCACTGCACTGACAAATTATCAAATGTGGACTTCATGATTTTTTTTGTTAAAGTATTTTAGTAATTGTTCAGAGGCAATTTTTCCGGAGATGATAGAAGGAGGAACACCGGGCCCGGGAACAGTAAGTTGCCCCGTATAAAAAAGATTTGTAACTTTTCTATTTCGAATTTTCGGCTTCAGTATAGCTGTTTGCACCAACGTATTTGAAAGCCCGTACGCATTTCCTTTGTATGAATTGTAGTCTGTTATAAAGTCATTCACACAATAGCTTTTCTTAAAATCAATGTGAGATAAAATATTTTCATTTACCTGTTTTTCCAATCTTGAAATCATCATATGAAAATATTTTTCCCGAATTTCTTCTGTGTCTTCCAATCCCGGAGAAACGGGCATCAACAGAAACAAATTTTCATGACCTAATGGAGCTATTTCAGTATCGGATTTTGAAGGGCAGCAAGCATAAAATAAAGGTTTAGTTGGCCATTGAGGAGTTTTATAGATTTCCTTTGAATGTTGATCAAGGTCTTCATCAAAAAATAAGGTATGATGATGAATAGATTCTATTTTCTTATTTATTCCTAAATAATATATCAAGCATGAAGGTGCAAATGTCTTTTTATCCCAATAGTTTTCATTGTAGTTTCTGTACTCTTCGGGCAACAATTTACTTTCAACATGATGATAATCAGCAGCAGATATGATGGCGTCACAATTAAATTCGATGCCATCCGCAATAATATTTTTCGCCTGCCTATTTTCAATAGTAATTTTTTCGACAGCTGCATTCAAATGAAAAATAGTTCCATTTCTTTCAGCAACTTTTTTCATTGCATCAATCACTTTCCCAAAACCACCTTGAGGATACCATGTTCCCAATTTTAATCCGGCATAATTCATTAAGCTATATAGAGCAGGCGTATCCTGTGGCATTGCTCCCAGAAACAAAACTGGAAATTCCATCAAAACAATTAGCTTAGGATTTGAAAAATACTTCCTGACATGTTTGCTGAATGATGAGAAGACCTGCAAACGGAACACGCCCTTAATTAGATCTAAATCTGCAAATTCTGCAATGGAAAGCCCTGGTTTGTATACTAAATTTTCAATGCCTGTTTTGTATTTGTATTCTGCTTCCGACATAAACTTTTTTAGTTGTGCAGCACTTCCTGATTCAATGGATTCGAAAAGTTTGCACAATGCATCAAAATTTTCAGGCACACTCATCGTTTCATTCTTACTGAATACTACATCAAAGGAAGGGTTCAACAATTTCAATACATAGAAATCAGAAACAGCATATCCAAAATCACTAAAGAATTTTTCAAAAACATCCGGCATCCAATACCAGCT
>JANNYV010000448.1:0-3143 GCA_031410275.1 Bacteroidota bacterium | reverse complement strand
TTTACACAACCTGCAGCATTTAATGAAGTACAAGTATAAGTACCACTTGCATTATACGTCTGACCATTACATGCCCATGTATACGAGTTACATGCTGTAGCTGATTCAGAAGATGTTGTTGCCTGATTGATTGTCAATGACAACGTTGCAGTATTTACACAACCTGCAGCATTTAATGAAGTACAAGTATAAGTACCACTTGAATTATACGTTTGACCATTGCATGACCATGTATAAGAACCACAAGCAGATGCTGTAGTGTTACCATTCGTTGTTGCATTATTAATAGTCAATGCCAATGTTTCAGTATGCACGCAACCTGCAGCATTTAAAGAAGTACATGTGTAGTTTCCACTTGTGTTATATGTAACATTATTACATGACCAAGTATAAGAACCACAAGCTGTAGCTGTTGTAGTATGAGATGTACTATTATTAATAGTTAAGTTTAATGTAGTCACATCAAAACATGTAGTACTACCTGATTGTAAGGTAGAACATGTATATATACCACTAGCAGTATATGTTACACCATTACAAGGCCAAGTATAAGAGTCGCATGAGGTTTGACTTACTGAAGTCACAACCGGGTTACAAGTAAGTGCATTTAATAAGAACGGATTAGAACCAGTAGGAGAAGGAGACATAGTAGCTGTTAATGCTTGTAATGTTCCTGTTGCCGGAGCATTTGCTGTACCATTAATGGCAAAACTAGCTGGTGCAGCACCAGCTGGATCAACGATCATTGTAGTAACACACTGCGTTTTACCTGCAGCCGTGATTACCTGAATTGGCGTTAAGGTACCACCAAGGTTAATAAACGGATTGTAGTTAACACCCAAAGCGGCAAATGACAAAGCCGGACCTGTTGCAGACACACTGTGTAAATTTACACGCATGGTTCCTAAACGAACAGGAATAGCTGGCATTAATACCTCATTACCTGCCGCAGCATTTACCGTTGTTCCTCTAAGGTGAGGAGTGGTAATACCGGGAGTAACCCCAGGAAGTGCAGCCAAACTCGCATCTCTCGATACAAATGAGTGACTCAAAAACCCACCCGTCGCAATATTGGTTCTTAGGTTTATACCCCAAGAATAACCTCTGAGTGCCAACGCTGTGGTGCCGGTATTGGTGGCATACACATCGTATTGAAACTCACTGGTGGAGGTTTGTACCATTCCACTGACGGTAATCAGGACGGCTGTCTGCGAGAAACCCGCGTACGACATTAGCATTAGGCAAAGTGCCGTCAGACCCTTGCCAAGCATTCGAATTGTTGTTGTTTTCATAATTCTATTTTTTGTTTTTAATGAATAAATAATTAAGGACGTTGAGTGAATTTAAAATCTGTACTTTCTGGTTCAGAGACAGGTCATCGAGTACGTCGGTGTTTTTAAACTGTTTCTTTTCGATCATAAATGAATTTTTTTTTTGTGAAAATTTAAATCATTTTGTTTTTTGGTTGAATAAAATTTTTATTCTTTTTCTGGTAATTACTTTTTTCTTTCTGGTTCTTTAGTAGTGATTGTTTTGAGGTTAATAAATATGATTTACAATAGTATCGTTGTCATAAAAAAAAAGCCTTTGATTATCAAGGCTTTCATGGGTATGCATAGGAATATAAGAAGTAGTGCAAGTACAATTCCAACCACATGAAAGACATGTAGTTAGGTGCACGTTAATAGAAGTAGTTGTAGAGATTTTCAACTTATCACAATTTTGAGACAGTAAATGTAGTGTTAAAAAACAATTAAAAAAATAATTTTTCAACTTATTTTTAAATAAAATTAAACCTTTTAAATTACATTATTTTAAAATATGTTCCTGTCATTTTCATCGGTAAATACATACAATATTGAATACTATATATAAACAATTATCGAATTTTTGATATATATAATTCGCATTATATGACGGTCCAATATTTTACAAACCAATGAGATAATTGTAACATTTGCCCCGCAATAATATATTGGTTAATGAGTTCGGGCTTGGCGAATTGATGCCAATTTGATTTTATAAGCAGACTTCGAAGAAACTAAAGCATTATGCGCTTCGTTAAACGCAGAGTGCCCTATCTGATTTGATTTGTTACATGAGTCAGCAAGGATACACTTCGGAGAAGCAACTCTGATGCTATGATATCAATCATGCCTATGGCATTTTAATTTCATCGGTGACAATCTCTTAGCTCAAATCTATTATCTCTTATCTCAAATCTCTTATCTCAAATCTCTTATCTCTCATCTATTTCTTCGTCACCTTCACATCTATTCGTCTGTTCATTGCACGGCCCATTTCTGTGGCATTATCACCAACCGGGTATTGACTACCATAGCCCTCAGCTTTTAATCGTGTAAAGGCAATACCCTGTGTAACAATATAACTCATTACATTTTTTGCGCGTAGTGTACTCAATTTCATGTTCGCATCTGCATCTCCAACATTATCTGTGTATGCTCCTAATTTCAATTCTAAAGTTGGATAGGCTTCTAAAATCGCACCAATATTTTCGATTTGTTTTTGTGACGATTGTTTCAATTGTGTTTTCCCTGATTCAAATTGTAAACGATCGAATGAAAACCAATTTTTATTTTTGTTGATGGTATCAATTGTTCCATTTGAAATAAAATCAACTACCTTTTTTTCAACACTGTTTGCACCCACAACCAATACTTTTCCGTTTGGTAATTTGACATCTATTAATTTACCAAGGTCTGCAACAAATTCCCCATCTTTTAAACCACCGCTTATGGTTGAAGAATCTTTTACACCATCAATATTTGTGACTTGTGTCTCTATTACTTTTTCCGAGTGAGATAATGAATCATTCCCCGGATTCTCACTGCAACATCCGCTTTTAGATGAACATGATGAATCTTTACATCCGGCTTTTTCACAAGCCAATTGCATCGTATGTATTTTTTCAATTCGATGTGCTTGTATACTGTCATGAAAAATACCGCTTAAGGTTGGTGCAATAACTAATGAAACTATGCTCATCAATTTAATTAAGATATTCATCGAAGGTCCTGAAGTATCTTTAAACGGATCACCAACCGTGTCACCCGTAACAGATGCTTTGTGTGGCTCCGATTTTTTATAATACGTTTGACCATTAATATCTACTCCTTTCTCAA
>JANNYV010000447.1:0-4809 GCA_031410275.1 Bacteroidota bacterium | reverse complement strand
AAAAGTAATTGTCCTTACCTATCCCGGGGTATATTTCAATTCTACTAATTTATTCTTACAGCATAAAGGATATATAGAGCAGCGGTTTGTTGCATCGGGTATTCCGTGTACTTTTCTGGCGATACAAGGTATTGGCGATTCGTTTTTGAATCAGAATAATCTGCATTCATTATTCTATGATAAAATTGAGAATAGATATCTCATTCCTAAAAAAACGAGGAGTTTCGTGTATTCGATTACTTTGAATAATTTGGTTAGTTTAATATTAAAAGGGATGCATACTTCTGTTGAAGGGAAGCATGATGCTTTTGATACTATTTTTGAGATAAAGACCTTTCTGCTGCACTATTCCCGTATCGAAAATGTAACTCGAATGGCGCCCTTGTATTTATATTTTAAAAGTTATTGTGGTACCTATCTTTCGCCCTCTATGTTGGAATTATTTTTATTGGCTACCGTTCCCATGTATACATTCAGAACAGAAAAGGAATTTGGCATTTCACTTCTATCAGAAATTCAACCACAGGTTTTATCGGTACGCAGAAATGAAATCAGTTTCCCAAGACAATATAACCCATTCTTAAAATCGCTTATCACTGTCGAGTAACCATTTGATAATATTGAGGTAACATAAACATAATGACAGATTTTAGAAATGATCCTACGTAAGTAGGTCCTTTGTGCAATAAATTAATTTGCATGAAATCTCTACTTTTACACCTCATTTTATTGATATCTTCTACCCTTGCATTTGCAGGCGCGGGTAAGCTAGAAGGCAAGGTAGTTGATGAAAGTAATATGCCCTTAATTGGAGCCATTGTGAAGCTGGAAGGTACAGCAATTGGTGCTTCTACCGATATTGACGGGAAATTTTTGATTAAAAATATTCCGTTTGGTACATATACCCTCATAGCAAGTTATACATCGTATGATAAGAAAAGTATTGCGGAGATTAAGGTAACGGATGCTACAGTTCAGTTTCTGACAATTGCTCTAAATAAATCGAACAAGGGATTAGGTGAAGTAGTAATTAAAGGAACTGTAAAGAAGGAAAATATAAACGCCTTACTGATACAACAAAAAAACATGGCCACAATTTCGGATGGGATATCGGCCGAAAGTATCAAACGTTCACCTGATAAAAATACGGGTGATGTATTAAAACGTGTAACCGGGGTGAGTATAAGTGAACGAAAATTTGTTGTCATCCGTGGATTAAGTGATCGTTATAATTTAGCATTATTGAATGGCTCTATTTTACCGAGTACGGAAGCTGACAGGAAAGCATTTTCGTTTGATATGTTTCCGGCGAGTATGCTCGATAATATTACCATCATAAAAGCAGCAACGCCAGATATGCCCGGTGAATTTGCCGGGGGAATTATTGATTTGGTGACGAAAGATATTCCGACAGAAAATTTTGTCAACCTGCAAATTGGAACGGGCGCAAATAGTCAGGGTACATTCAGGTCATACCATGACACTAAAAATGGCAAGCTCGATTGGTTGGGAATTGATGACGGGATGAGAGCCTTGCCGAATGCATTTCCTCAAACAGATTCTTTTCAGAGTAGCACATTTACAAGAGCGCAAAAATATGAAGCCTCTAAAACACTTACGAGTAACTGGGGTGTTATAAATCATCATGCAATGTTGCCAAACCGTGTGATACAAACAACAGCGGGGTATAGCCATACGTTTAAAAACAAATCGTCATTTGGCGCTATTGGTGCTGTTTCATACAATCGCTCACAACGTTTTAATTACATTACCCGTAAGGAATTTGAACAAGATAATTCTCTTGTGTATGATTATACTGATACTGTTGCAAAGGATGAAGTATTAGCAGGGGTTTTATTAAATATGGGTTACAAACTGAATGGTAGAAATAAGTTTGCCTTTCGAAATGGGTATAATATCAATAGCGAAGATCAAACAATTAATCGTATTGGTGTAATGAATAAAACTCAGTTGGTTCAGGCGAACTCATCACAGTTTACATCAAATACGTTAGTAACATCTCAACTAAGCGGAGAGCATGTAGTATCGAAACGTAATATTAAAGTGCAATGGAGTGGAGCGTATAATCATGTCAATCGTAATACCCCTGACTTAAAGAAAATGATTTACGAGCGATATTCAGACAACCCTGATGATTCAGTATATACAGCTATAGTGCCAATAAACAGAGGCTCTGCGATTTATGCAGGTAAATTTTATTCAACCCTCAAAGAAAAAATATACAATGGGAAAGTAGATGTTTCAGTTCCATTTACAATAAAGAATGTGAATCAGATGGTAAAAGTTGGAGCCTATCTTCAATCAAAAAATAGAACATTTAATTCGAGAGTATTGGGGTATGCTATTTCAAATCCGGTAAAATTTAATAATGCATTAGGTGATTTGCCACAAGATAAAATTTTCAATGATGAAAATATTGGAGAGGAAGGATTTAGAATTGATGATGTAACAGAACCAACAGGAAGTTACACAGCCAACTCAGGATTACATGCTGCTTATTTGATGATGGATAATAAATTTTTAGAAAAATTCAGAATTGTTTATGGTATTCGATTAGAAGATTTTACGCAGGAGTTACATTCAGCTAGTGATAAGAACACCTTGTCGGCACTCAAAAAAAGTAATACAGATTTATTGCCCTCCGCAAATATTACGTATTCATTAAACATGAAAACAAATATTCGTTTCTGTGCTTCCAAAACCTTATCCCGTCCTGAGTTTAGGGAATTAGCATCGTTTGCATTTTATGATTTTAATACCTCCTCTGTACTTGCAGGGTATGATAAACTGGAAGAATGTAAGATACAGAATTATGATCTACGTTATGAACTTTTTCCTGGCAGAGGTCAACTATTTTCGTTCTCCCTATTTTATAAGCACTTCAATCATCCGATTGAATTTCACACATTGGCATACAGATTCAAATCATATATAAATGCAGATATGGCGAATAATTATGGAGCCGAAATGGAATTTAGAAAATCACTTGCATTTATGAGTGACAATAAGTCTTCTGCTTGGAATAAAATTTCATTGTTCGGCAATATGGCCTATATCAAATCAGTTGTGAAAATTGTTGCAGAGGGTAGTGGTGTGAATGAACAAAGACCTATGCAAGGGCAATCACCTTATTTGATTAATTTGGGTACATCGTATACAGATTCTAAGTCGGGCTTCGGAGCTACATTGTTATATAACAGAATTGGTGAACGATTAGTTGAAGTAGGCTATGGTACGGATTATACAAATATGTATGAATATTCACGTAATGTAATTGATTTTCAATTAAGCAAAAAGTTTAAAGCATTTGAATTTCGTTTATCCTTCAGCGATTTATTACATCAGCCCTATATCTTTTATCAAAATGATGATAATTCGAGAGCTTATTCAAAATCAAAAAGTAAAGTGGAAACTAAAACTGATTTAGGTTCTTCGTTGGGCTTATCATGTTCGTATAAGTTTTAAGTTATAAGTTATAAGTCATAAGTCGTAAGTCATAAGTCGCAAGTGTCCTAAGCATTCTCTTCGAAGGTTGTGTCTTCGAAGGCCAAATGTTCTTGATAGTATAATATTATCTGAACTAACTCCGAACCTTTGATTAAAATTATTGGCAATTAAATGGGGCGTGCCTATGGTATTGGGGTTTAAATAAACTAACTGTATATTTCTGTAGTTATATAATTTTGAAGTTCGGTAGCAAACCGGTAACTTATAGTGCAGTGTTTCAAACACATTCTCTTCAATACTTTTGAGACATTTCATTTGTATGCTGAATTGGTGTAGATATTCAGCAACATTTCTTAAATACATATTTTTTATTTTATGGCTGTTGCTTTCTAAACCACACGTTTTATCTTTTGAAAGAACCAGATCATGTCTTTGAATTATGGATTCAGTTTTAGGTAGAAGCGAATCGGGAAATAGAAATAGAGTTGACAACTTTTGAAAGTTATCAATCCTAATAAAGAAACTGCCCCAATTTCTTGAGGCAGCTTTTTTGTTCTTTGTTTCTTAGTGAAACCCTATGTGAAGTTAAGAATGATTTTTTATTTTAGATGTTTAAAAATTGATTGAATATCAAATGAAACTATTTATCACAAATTAATAAATGTCCAAGGCACTGAAGTGATTCGCTAATAGCTTTCTTTGATATAAAACTTCGCAAACTTATCTCTTCATAATCTTATCGGTAAAAAGAAGCTCACCCTTCTCATAAAATAAAACGGTGTAAATACCGCTTGGCCAATTGTTCACATCAGTATCAATTTTATTGGTTCCGGGAAACATTTTAGTTTTGATTTGTTTTATACAACTCCCAATTGAATTAATAATTTTAATGTGTATATCAGATGTTTTAATGGCATTGTAATGTATATATAATTTGTCATCTAAAGGATTTGGATAAATAGAAATTTGTATTCCTATGGCCTCCTCTACGACATCTAGTTGCTTTGAATCATTCGTAATTTTTCCGTCTATATCAACTTGTTGCAATCGATAATAATTATGTCCTTGAATTGGATTGTGATTGGTAGCGTGGTATAAAAATGTATCTGCCATGGAATTAGCAGTCATATTGCAAAGTACAGTTTCCATGGTTGAATAATGAACTGCATCTGTACTGTGTTGTAAATTATAGCACTTGTTGTTTTTTTCATTCGTTGTTACCCAAGTAAGTTCATGCACCTCATTTCTTTTTGTTCCATAGAAATCTAATATGGTCACAGGCAATACAATATTTGATGGATTTGCACTATGAAAATAATATTGGCCCAAATTTGAATCGAT
>JANNYV010000446.1:0-1629 GCA_031410275.1 Bacteroidota bacterium | reverse complement strand
AAAAAGAATGTACCAAAGCAAATTGCCCAGACCAACCAGCTTGCAAAAAGGTAGTCTGTCCAAGCAAGCCAGGGTGCATTTGTAATTAATAATCTCTAATCGAAAAAGCCCATCACGAAAGTGCTGGGCTTTATTTTTTGTATAAAATGGAAAAGTGGAAAATCTTTGTCCTCGTTTCAATGACTTTTGCAGGGCTTACCTCCGTAATTGCTAAGTTTGGCTTCAAGAATTTAACTACTAAAAAGATCGAACATGAATATATTCACGACAAAATTTTCTGAATGCCTTATGATTAGGGGTTAAAGTTTATCGTAAAAATTATATTCAGCTATTGAGCATAACACTATTTATTGTTAACAAAGTACTTTTTTAAATATTTATGTAGTATGTTTGCAACATAATTAATTTTTATGCAAGCTAAAATAGACCAATTTACTCCTGAACAACAGAAAATATCACAGTTTTCAAAACTTGTTTCCCATCCTGCACGCATTGCCATTATACAATTGTTGGCTTCTAAAAAAATGTGTATTTCTGGGGATATTTCCAGAGAAATACCACAACTCAATCGAGTTACGATCTCCCAACACCTGCAAGAACTCAAAGCGTTTGGTTTAATAAAAGGGGAGGTTGACGGCGTAAAGGTTTGTTACTGCCTTGATGCTGAGAAGTTTAAAGAATTTCAAAATCAATTTAATCAATTTTTTAATGAAACACTTACACAACTCAATTGTGAATGTTGCTAAAATCAATCAACATGAAAATTGCCTTATTTAGTGATATTCATGCCAATTTACCCGCCTTAGAAGCATTTTTTGCGGATGTGGACACTAAAAAACCTGATGCTCTTTATTGTCTTGGGGACTTGGTGGGTTATAACATTTGGTCAAATGAAGTGATACGTGAAATCAGAACACGCAAGATTCCGACCATTGCAGGAAACTACGATTTTGGCATTGGTAGAGCAAGTGATGATTGCGGCTGTGCCTACAAAACAGATGATGAAAAAGCCAATGGAGCCATTTCAATTTCATTTACCAATGAATCGGTAGGGGACAAAGAAAGAAGTTATTTACGTACCCTTCCTGCTCATATTAAAGTAGAATTTCAGCTTAATCAAGATAAATTAAACCTCTTGTTAGTACACGGTAGTCCCAGAAAGATAAACGAATATCTTTTTGAAGACCGTCAGGAAAAAAGCATGATAAGGATTATGGAACAAGCCGATGCGGATATTATGTGTTTTGGACATACCCATAAACCCTATCACCGCATACTGAATTCAGCGAATGAGGGGCAAAACCATTACCGACACGCAATCAATATTGGTTCGGTTGGCAAACCCAAAGACGGTAATCCACAAGGCGGCTACGTGATGCTTACGATAAATGAAGACAGTAGTACTCTTAACGCAGAGAGCATACAAGTAGAATTTATCCGCTTTGATTATGACGTTGAAAAGGCTGCCAGAGCCGTAGAGATGTGTCGTTTACCCGATGCCTACGCAGAAAGTTTAAGAAAAGGAATTTAACTCAACCTGTAATGAAAATCGCACTTCTTTCCGATGTTCACGCTAACCTATCAGCGTTTGAAAAAGCCTTGGAGAGCATTGACCAACAAAAGCCCGAT
>JANNYV010000445.1:0-8109 GCA_031410275.1 Bacteroidota bacterium | reverse complement strand
GTTTTCACATATTTCAAATCCACAATTAATGAATCTCATCTGAATTACTTCTTTCGAATCGTCTGCGAATAATTTAGTCCTTTATTATTTGTAATTCGAACCATGTAAACACCATCAGATAATGCCTCCATATCTACTTTAGTGATATTATTACCGGCTTGTAATTGCATTTCAACAGTGCGGACTACTCGACCGGCTGCATCCATAATTTTTATAATAGCAGTAGTTGCTTTAGGGGTGTTTATTTCTACATTCAATTCTGTATTTACAGGATTCGGATACAAGGTTACCATGGTTTCATTACCAAAATAAACATCCACATGTTTGCTGTAACTAATATGCCCGTCGATATCTACTTGTTTTAATCTGTAATAATTATGCCCATTAAATGGAGACGCATCTGTATGCGAATATGTAAGTTCAATACTGCTATTTCCATTAGGGGCCTTACTATTAATTTTAGATGAGATAGCTGTAAATATTTTCCCATCCTTACTTCGCTCCAAAACAAAGTGGCTATTGTTTTGTTCACTTGACGTAGCCCAATTTAATTCCGATGTTCCTTCAACCCGCTTCCCTGTGAAACGTAACAATGTTACAGGCAAAGGAGTATTAAATGGATTGGCGGTATGCGCATAAAAATAAGAGAAACTGTCTACTTTAAAACAAACTTTCCATACCGTTGTCGATGCATCATATGTCGATGTAATCGCAGAGTTAGGAATGGTAATAGCCGTATGACCCGGTGTAGTAATATCACCATTATCAACTTGTGTAATACATAAATTTGTCATTGGGTCAATCAACGGCCAAACACCAAATGCGACTGCATCATAATCTGCGAAATCTTGCGCTAAATAATATAAACAAACCTCTGCACTATCATTTACCACAGGCGTAATTTGGTAGCTTCGATTGACATAAGGTTGTAAATTATAAACAGGCACTGAACATTCAATATCTTCACAAACCGTTGTGCTTCCAAGACTGACACTATTCGCCAAATCTTTTATCGTTACAATTTTCCGGCAGTCGGTGGTAGTATACAAGGTTTCTGTATTGCCATCACTTAAATTGAATGTACCACAACCGGCGGGTCCGCAATTAGAGAAATTAGCAAAAGTATCTTGGCTGACAATATAATTAGTAGCCGGTATAATATCAATGATGGCTGTTGTTGTATCCGAACAATAAGGAATTGTATTTGTTTTTAAAACAACATATACTGTGTCTGCCGTAAATATACAATGCGGATTCGGATGAGGAATTGTACAGGCTGCATCTACATAATATAATGTATCAGCACCGGCAGTTGTGGTAAACGGATTAATCAATGCAGCAACATCTATACAACTTGGAGCACACGCATTTCCAACGATAGGATTTGAAACAAATTGAGGCACCGGATTTACTTGGAGCAAAACACTATCAGAAGAACGACAACCGGTAATTGGATAGGTCACTACGGAGTATACAAAATTAGAACTGCTTGTATCATTTGTAGGATTATTAATAGGTAAGAACAATGCTTGGTCACCACAATAGCTAACTGTTACCAGAGGATTAAATGCTGAGACTGTCCCATTAATAGTGGTTAAGTTAAATGCTGCACTATTACTTCCAACTGCATATTCGCAAGATGTGAGTGTGTCTTGTACCACTGTTGGAACAGGATTAACGACTAAATTAACAGGCACTCTGCAATCTGAAGAGCCCGCACAAGCTGCATAGAATGGAGTCGTTCCGGGTGTATTGGTATTTGAAATACCCGAACCGGTAACACCCACCGGATTAAAAGGAGAATAGGTATACAACACCGAACCTCCCGTTGGCGCACTATACCATTCGAAGCTTGCAGGCACATAAGTATAATAGAATTTTAATTTAGCCACTGTTGGATTTCCTCCGACATTAATACTTACGGTGGTAGGGGTTGAATAAATATCCCATTGTCCGATATTCAGTGTTCCTCCAACACCAACACCACTTGGCGAATAAATGTTTCCTAATACAGTTGGTGTAATTGCATTAATACCAGCCCCTGTAGAGGCAGTCAACCCATTATTTGTGTAGGTAAAACCTAAAGGAACAGAAAATCCTGTAGCACCTTGTCCACCCGGAATAAATGTATTAGAGGCTGTCAAAGGTGTTGTTCCTTTAAACAATGAGAATCGTTGTTCTTGTGCATACGTACAACCCGGACATGTTGGAAGTGTAAATAAATTAGTCACGGTTAATATACCATTCCCAACAAATGTAGGACTCGGTGGTAACACAGGAAGAATACCACTTGCAAAAAGACAAGAACCTAAATAAGTGGTTGATGTATTGGGACAAATAGGAGGCTGACCTGCAGCTAATGTAAATGTTATGGTTGCAGAATCAAGCACAGGAGTTGCACAACCACTTACTGTTAGCCCCTGACCAAAGGGTATAATACCACCTTGGCATATTGGATAATCAGGTCCTGGTGTTGGTCGGTAATTTGATCTTGCTATAGGTGCATTTAAAGAATCATTTATAATATTTCCATTCACAACACCTGATATAGTAAGACTTGTATTAATTGCATACGCTCCACCCGGATATAAATTCACACCTGTAAATGTTACAGGTACACATGAAAGACCATAGGCTGCAAGTGTTCCGGAAGTGACTGCAACGGTATACGTTGTTACACCGGTTGGCCCTGTAACATTTAATGAAGCGGTTACATTATTTGTCGCCAAATTAATAAGACTAGACCCGTAATTGCATAAAGTAGCAGTAACGGTTTCATTATTTGTAAAACAAGTGCCCACAGGAACCGCAATGGCGCTAATCGCCGGATCATAAGGAGAAGGTTGAATAATATTCAAAGAATAATCTTCGGTCTCGCCATATGCATAAGTTCCTGTTGGTGCAATAAGACCTATCCACGTACTCATCATCACAACTCGCATACGCGTACAACCAAGCAATGCGGTTGCCGGTGTAATAAAACTTCCGGTTAGTATAGCTGTTGGAGAGACAGTTGTGACAGCTGCATTTGTATACACTTCTTCACCAGCATCTAAAAAACTTGAATTGTGATTGAAATCAATATATATTTTAACTGAGCTTGCAACACTTCCTCCACAAGTACCGATACCTAATGAGAAGGGTTGAGACAATCCTTTATAAACTGCAGCTGCCGGTACCGAACCGGTAAAATTTGCATACATACTGCCTGTGCCAATTCCTGTTCCTTGTGAGCCAACCAACGGTGAAATACAATCTGTTGTGTTATTAAGACTACCGACTGTTACATTGAATATGTCCTGATCTGTTGCATTGACAGCCGCAGAAATACCATAACAAGGTGTTGAACATGACCAAGGCAATACCGCCACACAAGCTGATGTTGACGTATCAGACAATCCACTGTTTGTACAAGTAATACGGCATCTATATCCTAGGGTTGTTCCTCCTACTGCTGAAACAAGCAGAGTTGGCGTTAATGCCGAAGGATTTGAAGCCCCCGAAATTGGTGACCAAGGTCCTGTACAACCCGTCCCTTGTAACCATTGATAAGCCAACCCTCCGGTAAATGAAGACCCTGTTAATCCAACGCTTACATTTACTCCGGGACAAGGATTGGTCACAGAAGCACTCGCTGTTCCGGCGGTAGGTGTACCTGCACAAGGTGTTGCAGCAATAACAGTTAAGTTATAATCTTCGCATTCACCGTACGTATAGGAACCACAATAGCCTGTTACGACGGGTACTGTAGCAAAAATACATAAGACCCGCATTCTCTTTACACCCGGAGTTGTTGCAATCGGTATTGCAATAGTACCTGTGTACACAACTCCTAAAGCTGCACCGGATGAAAAATATACGTCTTCGCCTAGATCAGCAAAATCACCATCTGCATTATAATCTATCCAAATACGAAACCCTTGACCATAGGTCGGACCGCATTGCATTGATACATTAAATGATTGTCCCTGCACTTGCGAAACACTCATACTACTAAAATAGGTATAATTGCCTACGGTACTGCTGCAACCGGTTGCATTATTTGTAATATTAGAGATGCCACCTGTAGTTGAAAAATTATCTATGTAATCTGTGCTCACTGCACTCTGGCAATATTGACTATATGTCGGTATACAATATTGCGCATTCAGTTTATTTTCAAAACAAAAAAGAGAAATTAGCAATAGACAGAATGATAAAATGTAGTGTTGTTTCATTATAATAAATTGTTTGAGTAAATTTAGAGAACTTTTATGATAAAAAAAAATGTGATTCTTACTAATTCGGGCTATAGGATCAGCTTGTATTTCTGACGTTTTTTTTATGACATAAAAAAAAGCTGAGTTAAAAACTCAGCTTTAAATAATTTAATTAATACGATTATGCTTCAGGAGCAACCTCGTCTTTTGTTTCTCCGTCCGTTACTTCGCCTTGAGGAATTGTTGCAATATCTTCTTGCGCTGTTTCAACATCAGCGACAGGTGCTTCCATTACCGGAACTTCTTCAACCACCGGTGCTTCAGCAACTAACGCTTCCACTGGTTTTGATTCAGCAGCCGGAGAACTTGTTGATGTAACAGCAACGGTTTTTTTCACCCGGCTACGACGTGTTTTCTTTTTCTCTTCGCCAACAACATCTTTCACATTATAGATTTCATTAAAATCTACTAATTCTATCAATGCCATATCAGCAGCATCACCTAAACGACGCTCTAATTTAATAATACGGCAATATCCACCAGGTCTGTCACCAATTTTTGTGCTGACCGTTCCGAATAATTCTTTTATTGCTTCTTTATCTTGCAAATAGCTAAATACTGTACGACGTTGATGCGTATCGTCAGTTTTAGATTTTGTCAAAATAGGTTCTACAAATACACGCAATGCTTTTGCTTTCGCTAAAGTCGTTGTAATACGTTTGTATTGTATAAGCTGACAGGCTAAGTTGCGAAGCAATGCCTTTCTGTGAGGGGTCTTACGACCTAAGTGATTATTTTTAACACCGTGTCTCATGATACTGTTTTTTTATTGATAACCTTACAGGTCGTCTAAGTTTATTTTTGATAAGTCCATTCCAAATCCTAATCCTCTATCGATCAAAACCTGCTCGATTTCCGAAAGAGATTTTTGTCCAAAGTTTCTAAATTTCATTAATTCATCTTGTTCGTATTGAACTAATTCGCTTAAGCTATTAATTTTAGCCGCTTTCAAACAGTTGAAGGCACGCACAGAAAGATCTAAATCCTCTAACGGCGTTTTCAATATCTGACGAAGTTTCAATGTTTGCTCATCAACGATATCGTGTTTTTCAGAAACACCAGTATCGAAGGTGATGTTCTCATCTGTAATCAACATTAAGTGTTGAATTAAAATACGTGACGCTTGCTTTACGGCATCTTCAGGGTGTATAGTACCATCGGTGCTCACATCTAAAATCAATTTCTCGAAATCTGTACGTTGTTCCACACGCGTATTTTCAATAGCGTATTTTACATTTTTAATCGGTGTAAAAATACTATCTGTTGCAATCCAACCTACAGGCAATTCTCTTGCTTTAAGTTCATCTGCGGGAATATAACCACGTCCTTTGATAATGTTCAATTCGATTTTAAGACTAGTGCTGGTATTCATATTACAAATAACCAATTCAGGATTCATAATTTCGAAGTTATTTGTCACTTCACCTAACATACCGGCAGTTAATACTTCCTTGCCTTTTATAATCAATTCGATTTTTTCACTTGAAAGTTCTGTTTCAATATGCTTTTTGAAGCGAACTTGTTTTAAGTTCAGAATAATTTCTGTCACATCTTCTGTCACACCTTTGATGGTTGAGAATTCGTGATCAACCCCTTCAATACGGATACTGCTGATTGCATATCCTTCCAATGAACTTAGAAGTACACGGCGAAGTGCGTTTCCGATGGTTACGCCAAAGCCTGGTTCTAAAGGACGAAATTCAAATGTTCCATCAAATTCTGTTGCTTTTTGAAGAACTATTTTTTCGGGTTTTTGAAAATTTAATATTGCCATTAATGTAAATTGTTTTAATTGTTGAGATGAATAAAATAAGACAAGAAAACTATTATTTAGAATACAATTCTACAATAAGTTGTTCTTTGATATTTTCAGGCACGCTCTCACGCTCCGGATGAGACATGTAAGTTCCTTTCATTTCTTTTTCGTTCCACTCTAACCAGTTTATTTTCGGGTCTTTACCACGATGGCGTGAACTAAGAGCCTGATTGGCTCCACTCTTTTCTTTTAAACCGATAACATCACCGGGCTTCAATAAGGCAGAAGGAATATTACAAACCTCACCATTCACGGTGATATGTTTGTGAGAAACCAACTGACGTGCAGCCGGACGAGATTCAGCAATTCCTAATCTGTAAACTGTATTGTCTAAACGCGCTTCTAAAAGACGGATAAGGTTTTCACCTGTTACTCCTTTTAATCGAGCTGCTTCTTCAAATGTATTTCGGAATCGACGCTCCAATACACCATAGGTATATTTTGCTTTTTGCTTTTCACGAAGTTGCAAGGCATATTCGCCTAATTGCTTACGTTTACGTGTTGCTCCGTGTTGTCCTGGAGGATTGCTGTTTTTGCCTAAGTATTTTCCGTTTCCTAAGATAGGTTCGCCGAAAATTCTGCAAATTTTTGTTTTTGGTCCTGTATATCTGGCCATTATTATTACTGGATTTTAAATTGTGAACCGGCTAAACTCATATAAAATCCGAATTTAGATTCTAACCGGTGGTTTATAAATAAATAAATTATACTCTTCTTTTCTTGGGAGGACGGCAACCATTGTGAGGTAAAGGAGTACAATCGAAAATTGATGTAACTTCAATACCGGAACCCGATACAGCCCGAATAGCACTTTCACGTCCTGAGCCCGGGCCTTTCACAAATACATCAGCCTTTTTCATTCCTGCATCGAAGGCAACTTTACCTGCATCTTGCGAAGCCAATTGAGCTGCATAAGGTGTATTTTTCTTACTCCCTCTGAACCCCATTTTACCTGCACTACTCCATGAGATTACCTGACCTTGCTTATTGGTATAAACAATGATAATATTATTAAATGTAGAAGATACGTGAACGTCGCCATGTGTATCTATCTTTACGACTCTCTTTTTTGCTGCGGCTTTTGCGCTTGGCTGTTGTTGATTTCCTTTTGCCATTTTATTTTTAATTTCTTACTTTAAGAATATTTTTTAAACTACTGATAACCAGCAATTGTATTAATTATTTTTTAGCTGCCTTTTTCTTTCCTGCAACGGTCTTACGTTTTCCTTTACGAGTACGTGAGTTGGTACGAGTACGTTGTCCACGAAGAGGTAATCCTTTTCTGTGACGAAGACCACGATAACAGGCTATATCTAATAAACGTTTGATACTCATTTGAACTTCAGAACGCAATTGCCCTTCTACCTTAAACTCGGCATTAATAATATTACGAATACTAGTTTGTTCATCATCATTCCAGTCTTTCACTTTCTTGTTGATGTCTATTCCTGCTTTATCGAGTATTCCTTGTGCAGTTGATTTACCGATACCATATATATAGGTTAATCCGATTTCTCCTCTTTTATTTTTTGGTAAGTCAATACCTGATATACGAGCCATTTAGTGTAATTATAAATTTTAAATTATTAATTTTTGTTTTTATGCTGAATAACTATCGATGTATTACATTTATAATTCATCATCCATCACTCATCATTTTAATTTACCCCTGACGTTGTTTAAATCGTGGATTCTTTTTGTTGATGATAAACAAAACACCTTTTCTGCGAACGATTTTACAATCGACACTGCGTTTTTTTATTGCTGCTCTTACTTTCATGTTTCTTTTTTATTTATAACGTAAAATAATTCTTCCTCTAGTTAAATCATACGGGCTCATCTCAATTCCCACTTTATCGCCCGGCAAAATCCGAATGTAGTGCATTCTCATTTTTCCGGAAATGGTTGAAATCACCTCGTGACCATTCTCAAGACGAACCCTAAACATCGCATTACTCAATGCTTCAGTGATGACGCCGTCTTGTTTTATCAAAGGTTGTTTACCCATATTATTTTTAGAGGTGCGAAGGTAAG
>JANNYV010000444.1:0-18595 GCA_031410275.1 Bacteroidota bacterium | reverse complement strand
TGTAATAGGTAACCGTTCCTGCGGCGGCAAGATGTTGATCAACAAGGGTTGCAGCCAGAAGCCCTATCATGCCAAGAATGGCAACAAGTTGTATATGACCTGATTTTTTCAGCACGATGCCGGCAAACATCATGACGACTCCCAATAAAGCTGATACTACAATTGCATTCATTTTTCTTATTTAATAAGGCGCTATATAAATTAAGTCATATACAACTTGTTGCCATTCTTGGCATGATAGGGCTTCTGGCTGCAACCCTTGTTGATCAACATCTTGCCGCCGCAGGAACGGTTACCTATTACAACATGATTGAATTAAATTCACTCACTGCTTGGTTTAATGTATTGATTACATTTTGTGCCCTCATGTATTTTTTATTGTTTCATAATGATATTACTGATGTCGGAAAAAATGGAGCTGATTATTTTGCCTTACTCTTCTTCGTAATGTGCGGTGTGTTTCTTCTTTCGACCTACTCAAATATGTTGATTTTATTTTTGGGTATCGAAATTTTATCGATCCCTCAATACATTCTTGCCGGTAGCGACAAGGAAAATATTAAGAGCAATGAAGCTTCGTTGAAATATTTTTTAATGGGCGCTTTCAGCACAGGTATTTTATTAATGGGTATTACATTATTGTATGGCTCGACAGGAAGTTTTGATATTTTCAGTACAGGATTTGTCAATCAGTTTCAAAGTGTTGACGGATTAAATGCCATGTCGTTTGCCGGAATATTATTACTCGTTATTGCACTTGGCTTTAAAGTATCGGCAGCACCTATGCATTTTTGGACACCAGATGTATATGATGGAAGCCCTACAGCATTTACACCTTTTATGGCAACCATTGCAAAGGTGAGTGTGTTTGTAGCCTTTATTCGTTTATTTCATTTCTCATTTGGGAATGTGAGTAGTCATTGGCAAATTGCCATTGCCGCCATGATCGTGTTGACTTTATTAATAGGAAATATTACAGCCGTATATCAGCAAAGTGTTAAACGTATGATGGCGTATTCGTCTATTGCACAAGCCGGTTTTATGCTCTTCGCCATTTTTGCATTTAATCCTACTGCATGGAAGGGAATGATATTGTATAGCGTCGCCTATTCATTGGCTTCTTTAGGCGTGTTTGCTGTTTTAATAAAAATGAAAGATTATACTTATGAAGGGTTCAATGGACTTGCAAAGAAAGAACCTATATTAGCTGCAACGGCAACTATTTGTTTATTATCATTAGCCGGCATTCCATTGACCGGAGGATTCTTCGCAAAATATTTTGTATTAAGCGCTGCCGTTGAACAAGGCAAATGGATAGGCATTGTCATCTTCGCCGTACTTATGGCCGCAGTTAGTGCGTATTATTATTTCCGATTAATCAGAAGTATTTATTTTACTGAAGGTGAAGTTGAAATGAAATATACGCCAACACAAGGTGAGAAAATATTGTTGATAGTCAACGCACTCTTGGTCATATTATTAGGCGTGTTGCCGGGTTTACTTTAGGAACTCAACTTCTCATTATCTTGATGCCGTTCTGCATCGCGACAGTTCTTCTTTTCAAAATTCTTTTTCATGGCTGCTTCCAAATCAACATTGCATTGATTGGCTAAGGCTGTCAATACCCATAGCACGTCAGCCATTTCATCGGCAAGATCTTTTTGTTTATCTGATTCTTTAAAACTTTGCTCCCCATATGTACGCACGATAATGCGTGAAAGCTCTCCGACCTCCTCCATTAAAATGCCAAGGTTTGTGAGCTCATTAAAATAACGAACACCGGTTGTTGTAATCCATGTATCCACTTTTGTTTGCAATTCTTTCAGTTCCATTTATACTTTATTTTTTGAATCAATAGTAATTGTGACCGGTCCGTCATTTAGTAATTCTACTTTCATATCGGCACCGAAAACTCCGGTTCCTATTTTTTTTCCTAAATCCTGTTCCATTTGCAGAATCATTTTTTCATACAAGGGAATCGCTATATCCGGTTTCGCAGCCTGAATAAATGAAGGCCGGTTTCCTTTTTTTGTAGATGAATGTAATGTAAACTGACTAATGAGCAGAATATTTCCGTCTACTTCTTTTAAGGCAAGATTCATCAATCCATTTGCATCCGAAAAGATACGCATGTTCACAATTTTTGCACTCAGCCATTCTATGTCTTCAAAAGTATCTTCATGTTCAATACCTAGCAATACTAAAAAACCAAGACCAATAGAATCTTTCACCTTTCCGTCGATGCTGACACTTGCTTTGCTTACCCGTTGTATGACTGCCCGCATGGAGAACTATTTTAATTTATCTTTGACGATTGCAAAATATAAAAAAAGGATGAAGATAAATGTAACAAATGAAATAGAAATACGCACATCACGAAGCGGAGGCAAAGGCGGGCAACATGTAAACAAGGTAGAAACACAAGTAGAAGTACGTTTTGCTGTGAATGAATCAACTATACTCAATGATGAACAGAAGATAATTTTATTGGAGAAATTAGAAAAACGTTTAACCAAAGAAGGCATACTAATTATAAAATGTAATGAGACCAGAACTCAATTGAGTAATAAAGAAATTGCCATGACCAAGTTGCATCATTTATTGGAACATTGCCTCGAAAAACGTAAAGCCCGTATCGCTACCAAAACCCCGCGACGTGTGATTGAAAAACGAATTGAAGGGAAGAAACGAAGAAGCGAAGTGAAGAGTATGAGAAGAAAAATTACGGGGTAATAAAGTTTTATCTTCTTGCCGATTCAGCATATGAAGATTTAATTTACCTAACACTTATATTCACCGTTTTCTCTTAAAGTCGCCTCGTTTCCAGGCATTAAAAAATTCCATCCAAGCAAGCGGACTAAAGATAGTCATAGGAGGCTGTTGCCCGGCCCAATAATTACGCTGTGCCTGTTGGGTTTGATAAATATGTTGATTTTCTTTTCCGTCATGTGGCAGTATAGCCAGTAACATGCGCATGGTTTGAAATTCTGTATTTTTTCTGGCTGTTTCATATTTATCATCAGGAATTTCTTCTGTTTTAAAGGCCCTGTCAAATTCCTCCTTTGATATACGAGGACGAATAATTGTGGTTGATAAATAAAATGTATCCTGAGTCATTAATTGGATAATTGAATAGCGGCTCGATGTCAACTCTTTTGGAATCACATATCGTTTTTTGCGATAACCGATACTGCTAAATTCGAGCGTATCTCCTTTTTCAACAATCAATGTAAAAACTCCTTGCTCAGTTGTCACTGTTCCGTTTCGTCGTGAGGGAGTACTCACGGTAACATAGGGTAAGTAACGCAAGCTGTCGGCACTCATCACCACACCGGTTAATTCAACCATATGATCAAAACCAAATTGAGCCTTACTTTGATAACAGGCTGATAAAATAATAAGAATTAAAAAAAGGAATTTCTTCACCGAACAAATCTAAAGCAAAAGAGTGACAAAGCTTATTTGTGCTTACATTTGCTCCGGATTTTTAACATTAGTTTTAGAGGGGCAAAAGACGCCTTCGCAAACTATTAATTTGAACTTCTATTTATAAAAGATGATAACAAACGAACAAATTCTCGCAGCGCTTAGCAATGTACAAGAGCCTGATTTAGGTAAAGATCTTGTGACGCTGAATATGGTTAAAGATATTGCAGTAGAGGGAATGAATGTATCATTCACAGTTGTATTAACAACACCTGCTTGTCCTCTGAAAGATATGATACGCGGGGCATGTGAGAATGCCGTAAAAATATTGGTTGAAAAACAAGCCATTGTCACGGTCAATTTTACAGCCAATGTAAACAGTAATCGGAAGGATAATAAAATGGTATTGCCCAATGTAAAAAATATTATTGCAGTAGGTTCCGGCAAAGGTGGTGTTGGTAAATCGACCGTCTCTGTCAACCTTGCATTGGCGTTGGCGAGAGATGGTGCGAAAGTAGGATTAATGGATGCAGATATATATGGCCCTTCAATTCCTATTATGTTGGGTATACGTGGCGAGCGACCTATGATGAAGGACGTGAATGGAAAGGGAATGATATTACCGATTGATGTGATGGGAATAAAAGCGATGAGTATTGGTTTGCTGGTTGATGATAAACAAGCTGTCGTGTGGCGCGGTCCTATGGCAAGCAGTGCACTTAAACAATTTGTGACCGATGTGCTTTGGGAAGAACTCGATTATTTAATTATTGATTTGCCACCCGGGACAGGGGATATACATTTAACCATGGTACAAACCATTCCGGTTACCGGTGCGGTGATTGTAACCACGCCACAGGAAGTCGCATTGGCGGATGCAAAAAAAGCCATCATGATGTTTGATGGTCCGCAAATAAAAGTACCGGTATTGGGTGTTGTTGAAAACATGGCATATTTCACACCGGCTGAATTGCCGGATAACAAATATTACATTTTCGGACAAGGAGGAGGGAAGCGATTGGCAGAGCAATTTGAAGTTCCTTATCTCGGCGCCATTCCAATTACGATGAGTATCCGTGAAGGTGGTGATGAAGGAAAACCCGCTTTACTTCATGGTGATGCAATTTCAAAAAAAGCAATTGATGCAGTAGCACAACAAGTCGCCAGAAATATTTCGATGCGTAATGCGAACTTGGCGCCGACGAAGATTGTAGAGATGAATGTGAATTAAAAATGAGCAGTTGTTCTCTTAATTAGAATCTAGAGAAAAAGAATATCATTTATATTTGTGCAAAATAATATGATCATGGAAATGGTACTGTTAAATTCGGAATCAAAAAAAGATATTGAATTGCTGATAAAAATTGCCTCAAAGATGGGCATTCATTCACAAAAGATGACTGCCCAACAAAAAGAAGATTATGCTCTTGGCGTTGCAATAAAAAAAGGTAAAACGAATCAATACGTCAATACGAATGATTTTGTAAAGCAACTGAGAAAAAAAGTGATTTGACCATAGAATCCTGAGCTGTTAGGGTTCCTTAAAACTCCATACTTTTGTATTACAAATTATTTTAACAATGAAGACATCTACAATAAATAAAATCAACGATAAATTGAAAAGCATGTCTGATGATTTTGTTGAAGACATCATGAATTATTTGGATTTTTTAAATTTTAAAAAATCAAGCCCTGATTGGTTTGAGCAACTTTCAGATTCAGAAATACAGATGATCAAACAAGGAGAAGAAGATTTTTCACACAATAGAATCTATAGCAATAAAGAAGCATTAGAATTGATACAAAATCACATTAAAGGAAAGCAATAGATGATGGACATAATTTGGACAGAGTCCTCTATAAGGACTTATTTGTCAATCATTGATTATCTTTTTGAAAAATGGACTCACAAAGAAATAGATAGATTTCAGCATGAAACCAAATTATTATTAAGGAATTTATCTCAGCGTAATTTTAGTTGCCCTCTTTCGAAGTTATCCCCTTACAGAAAATGCTTGATTGATTATCATACATCGTTGGTGTATGCGGCTGAAGGTAATAAAATTGTGCTGATTACTTTTTTGCACAATAAATCCGCACATAATTATTAACCCATTTCATTTGCATTTATGACCCGCGAAGAACTCATCCAGCAAATCAACACAAAAAAGTCCTATCTCTGTATTGGACTTGATACAGATATTTCAAAAATACCTGTCCATCTTTTAGAAACAGAAGACCCGGTATTTGAATTCAATAGACAAATCATTGATGCCACGAAAGACCTTTGTGTGAGCTATAAACTCAATACCGCATTTTATGAAGCACATGGTGTAAAGGGTTGGCAAAGTTTAGAAAAAACGTTGAATTATATTCCGAAAAAGATCTTCACTATTGCCGACGCTAAACGAGGTGATATTGGAAATACCAGCACACAATATGCGAAAGCTTTTTTTGAAACGCTTCCATTTGATAGTATTACTGTTGCTCCTTACATGGGAAAAGACAGTGTGAAACCTTTTCTTGAATTTGAAAATAAATGGACCATCGTGTTAGGATTAACATCGAATGAAGGCGCTTTTGATTTCCAAACATTAGATGTTTGTAGTGACAGGTTGCAACCTATCTCTGCAAAAAAATTATTTGAAACCGTTTTAAAAAAGGTGAGTGAATGGGGCACGGAAAATAATTTGATGTTTGTAGTGGGTGCTACTAAAGCAGAGCAACTTGCACAAATACGGAAAATTGTTCCCCATCATTTTTTACTTATACCGGGTGTTGGTACGCAAGGCGGTAGTTTGGCAGAGGTCAGTAAATATGGGATGAATAGTGATATTGGAATTTTGGTGAATGTGTCGCGACAAATTATTTATGCCGGTAAAGAAAAAGATTTTGCTGAAAAAGCAAGAGAAGAAGCATTGAAATTGCAAGGTGAAATGGCAAGTTATCTTTAAAGGTTATTCAATTCTATTTTCTGGATCATGCCTTCTCGGAATTTTTTCTGTTTCATTCATAATTCCTTTTTTTGTGATGGTTCCTTTTATGATATAAGCAAATTCATCTCCATAGTATAAATCGTTGTCTTCCGGTTTTTTATCGCGTTCATTTTTATCATTTAAGCGGCTGCTTTTTGAATAGCTATGAATTGCGAATTCGTATTTATTCTGACCTTCACGCAAACTAAAGTAAGAAGGGACTTTGATTTTTTTGGATTCATTATACAAAAACCGAAGTTCTGCTATGGACAAAATATCCTTCGCCTGATGACCCATTGCGTTAAAGAGAGCTTCTCTCAAACTATCGTTCTCTATTGATAGGTAAACTCGTTTCGCCAAATCATCATTGTCAGGCGATCTAAATGCCGGATAATAATCAGCATCAAAAAAATCTAGTCTGTAATGCTGTAAAATTTTAAACATACAGTAGTACTTATTTAATTTTTGATCTTTATGAATAAGGCGGTTTACATTGCCAAAAAATCGCTTCTCAATTTCTCCAACTGTTTCATTCGTAACCGTCCATTCAAATTTCTTTGTGTATTGCATTCGTTCAAAAATGGGAATATTATTTTTTTTGATTCCCGTGTATCGTAACCAACCATGATTTGTTGTATCGATTTTTCTATCGCCAATATTATTAATGACTATGAATGGAACTGTATCTAATTTTAGAACAAATTCGTTTTCATAATAATAAATAGTTCTTTGTTCTGTATGTGCGAAAGCTTTTACCATACCTAGAATGCCGTTTGTTATTCTTAATTCTGAATATACATAATCATCATCCGGATGTACCACATATTGCTTCCAGTTTTCATGCATTGATTCCATGCTTAAATTACAGGTCAATGACTTTATTTCCTGTTCACCATCTGGCAATAGAATTAAACTCTCTATAATTGTATCATTACCATTTAACCCAAATCTTACAGGATATGTTATTTTTGATGAATCTTGTTTTCCTCCGACCTTTGTCTTTGGCCATTGCGCATAAAGAGAGGGGTGCTGAATAAAAGAAATTAAAAAAACAAAAAATAGTTTTGAAATTTGCATGTTTAAAGTTAGTAGAATAAAAATTAGTAAATAATTATTTATGCTTCAATTTATTTTAAATGAATTACAATCTGTTTCTGATGCCAAGCGCTTAGAAGGAATGGAACGTTATGCGATAGATACAAAAAAAGCAATTGGAGTTTCTTTGCCTGATATTCGTTCAATTGCAAAATCGATTCGTAAAAATAAGGATATAACAGATAGGCATTCCTTAGCGTTACAATTGTGGAAGACAGAAATACATGAAGCGCGCATTTTAGCCTCGATGATAGACAATCCGAAGGAAGTGACTAAAAAACAAATGGATGCATGGACAGCCGATTTTTATAGTTGGGATGTTTGTGATCAGGTATGCAGTAACTTATTTCAAAAAACGAATTTCTTTCTCGAGAAAGCGTTCCAATATTCAACATCGAAAAAAGAATTTGTGAAGCGAACAGGTTTTGTGTTGATGGTGCAATATGCGGTGCATCATAAAAAAGCACCGGATGATAGTTGTTTCGAATTTCTGAAACGGATTGAAGGAGAAGCTTGGGACAATAGAAACTTTGTAAAGAAAGCAGTCAATTGGTGTTTGCGACAAATAGGGAAACGGAATAAACATTTACACCCTTTTGCGATTGCAAGTGCGGAACGAATTCTGCAACAAGATTCATCATCGGCCAAATGGATTGCCAATGATGCGCTCAGGGAATTGCATAGTGAAGGGGTGTTGAAACGCTTGAAATAGTGTTTGCAAGAAAACGTCAAATACTGCGTTATTCTCATCACTAAACTTAGTCATTTACTTCAGTAAACTCCTAATTTTAGCGATTTCGAAAGCCTTGTCTTTGACTTTTTCTTATCAAACATACCGTTTTCTAGCAGACATTAACTAATGCTAATGATTACACATGTTTAGAACAATCGAGTGAGCGATGATTGGTCTATTACTCTTGTCATTTCGCTATAAGAAAATGTTATGAAAGGAATTACTTTGAGGTGCCGATGTATTGCGGCAACGATTGTAGCGGAAATACCCTGACGCTTCGGTCAGGGATTGGAGCGGAAAGCGTGAGTGCCGCCCAAATAATTTTCATGCTATATTTGAAAAGCCATATAGAATGATGTTGTGCAGAACGAATGTTTTGTTAGTTACCAATATATTTTACTTGCTTCGAATATTTTCCCAGTCGAAAAAGTATCAATAATAACAGCGGTGTTATTTCCGGAATGTATTTTTGAATGGCGAACATGCTGTAAATCATAGATAGTATAACCAACCATGAAGCATACCTCGCATATTTCGCAACACTATCGGTGTTGCGCGGCAATAGAAATGCGAAGACAAGATGCAAAGGAAATGCCCAAAATAAATTTCGATTGTAACTACAAACTAAGTGCTCCGTGCCAAACCACATAAACAACATAAAACATCCGAGCAATCCGAGTATCATAAAAAATAAAACATCGAAATACAACAGAGGGGTTTTCATTTTTTTATTGAAAGAAAGAAAAACAATGCCGATAAGCAAGAGCCAGAAAATAAGTTGAGGTTGATTAATTTCTGTAGTAGTATGAATTCGTTGTGGTAATAGCTGATTGGTTTCTTTGACTATTCGTTTATCATCTAAGCGTGCGTCTGACAGGCCTTTCATCAAATAATCGGGAAGGAACATACTTTGCAAATTGGTCATTTTATTATCAACAATATGGCTCATCAGTAAATTAATTCCGAAACGTTCCCAATGTTTTTCTTTTTCATAATAATCTAAAATTGTTCTGAAGGAACAACTGTCGTCGGCCATTGAGTGCCCGAATTGAAATCTGTTTTTAAACGCAGACGAAAAAATATCCCGTATACGTGTTGAGCAATTATCCAACAAAAAATCGTAGTGATAATATTTATTTTCTTCTTTTAAATTATTGAGCAAAAAGCCTTGTAGTTGTTTTGCATCATTTGACGATAAATTTAATACCTGTTCGTACACACTTCGGCCTTCATTGACATACACATTCATAAAACTATTAAAGGGTTCATCATTTAAATAATAAGGCAATTTTCCTCGTGTAAACTTTGAATAAAAATCAGGATCGCCAAAATCAAACGTGCCATAATTATACACCACATCGCTTGCTGTACTGCTGTCTGTAACTCGCACAGCACTATGCCCGTAGCAGGCATACAGGTCTTCGCCCACACCGCATGTAATGATACTGATGCGAAGATGAGAGGTGTCTTGAGCCTTTGCGGTGAATGAACATAGTAGCAACAAAAAAATATATTTCCGAAATCCGCGGTTCGATGTTCGATGTTCGATGTTCGATGTTTGGGTTCGTGCTTTCCGACAAGGAAGGGCTAAAAATGTTTTCCTGAATATAAACCACGGGCTTCGGACATCGGACATCGAATTCCGGATATCGAATCTTCTCATAGTGTTCTCCATTTTTCAAAAATTATTTTTATGTCGTTCCATGCATCGTAGTTTTTAGCATACAACCAATTAAGATGTTCTTTATTGTCCGCAGGTATTTCAAAGTCAGGGATCAGGGGATATACATCTAGTACATGTGGTTTCAATGTAGGAAACTGTTTATCAGTATAACCGACAAATGTTTTATCGCCTTCGAGGATAAGAAACATATTTAGGAAATAGGAATTTTTATTACGCACAAACCAAATACAAGCCGGCGAAAGGATGATAAACATAAAGGCTAGTAGGATATCGATCATACGTTTGTTTCGTTTGGAAGTTGGTGAGGTAATCGCATACACAAAATCGGTTGTATACAAATCACCGGCTGTATTTTTACTGTTGCTGCCGATGATGCTATCGGTTCCGGTACTATGTATTTTATATTCGAGCTGTGTGCCGCCATGTTGCAGACTATCTATAATTTGTTTGAAGCTGAGATGTTGTTGCGCAAAAATAATTTCGGTGGCTTTGTATAATGTAGTTAGCGGTTTAAGTTGACTGAAAATACCCAATTGAACATTTTCTTTTTCTGCGAACGGGCTAATTGTACCAATAATATTTTTGTCGATAGAGGCTTTATCTAGCAACATTCTAATTTCTTTTTCTTCTTCCGGTGTTCCTACAATAATGACTTGCTTGTTGCTTACATCGCTTTCTACATGGCTCACATTAAAATACTGTAAAAGTTTTCTGGAAAATAAAATAAGCAAGGTGCCGCTGACTGCACCCAAAACAGTAATGCCTCTTGAAAAGCGAATTTCTTCATTCAACAATCCATACAATGCTAATGTAATAATGCCACCGATAAACATACCGCGCATGACCCTGCTTGCCTTATAAGGCCGGTCGTAACCGCCATTAAAATAAATGGACATAATCCAAATGAGAATATATGAAATAAAAAAACCACTAAGTAAAGAAGAAGAGTAGTGTGTTTCGGTTTTAATATTTTTTATCCAAAGTGTTTTCATTGTCAACAATGAAATGAGTAATAAGGCTGCATCCGTCAGCGGTAACTTGACAATCGAAAACATACGAACTGCAAAAGCCAATACGGCTCTCATGTAAATGGCGATGTTTATCAATACCACAAACAAACCTTTTTTAGAACGATGAAAATGTTTCTTTGCAAAAATGATCATTGCCTGATAAAATAATTGCACATAATTTAAACTTCCCTTTTTTGTGCTTTCTCCTTTGTAATGGATAACGGTTGTTTCAGGAAAATAAATATTTTTGAAACCGGCTTGTTTTATTTTGTAACTGAGGTCAATGTCTTCGCCATACATAAAATAATCTGTATCAAAGCCACCTGTTTTATCAATCACTGTTTTTCTGCAAAACATAAAACAGCCAACGAGTACATCCACTTCATTGGTTTCTACTTCTGATAAATAACCCAAATGATATTGATTAAATAGTTTTGATGTTTTAAAAATAGTTGAGAGTCCACTGATTTTGAAAAAGGCGACCTGTGCATTTGGAAATCCGCGTTTCGATTCCGGTAAAAACTGACCTTTGCCGTCAATCAATCGGCAACCCAATGCACCGGCATCTTCGTGTGTATCCATATAAGCGATACATTTTGCAAAGCAATCTTCCGGAACAATGGTATCCGGATTTAAATATAAGATATACTTGCCTGTTGCTTTTACAACCGCTTGATTATTGGCTTTTGCAAAACCGGTATTCTCTTTATTTTCAATGAGTATAATAGCCGGAAATTTTGTTCTCACCATTTCTCCACTTCCGTCGGAAGACAAATTATCCACAACAATTATTTCAATATCGATTCCTTCACCTGCACGCATCACAGAAAGTAAGCAATGCTCGAGAAAGTATTTGACATTATAATTGACAATAACAACGCTTAATTGCATGCAAGTAAAAAAAGAAAGTATATTTGTATGGCTTCAAAAGTAACCGAATATTTCTGATAATTATGAATGAATTGCTAAAAAATACCTTGCTGCGGGCGATACATGCCGGTGCTGAAATACTTCGCCATTACTTTGAAGGGACCTTTGAAGTGCACAGTAAAGATACCATTAATAACCTCGTTACTGAGGTTGATAAAAAATCGGAAGATGCCATTATTGATGTGATTAAATCAGAATTTCCTGAACATTTTATTTTGAGTGAAGAGGCAGGTGAACTTAGTACAGCTTCTAATTTTAAATGGATTATAGACCCAATAGACGGGACGGTAAATTTTGCACATGGTATTCCGCTTTGTTGTATCAGTATTGGGTTAGAGCAAGATGGAAAGATGTTGATGGGTGCCGTATTCAATCCTTTTATGAATGAATTATTTTTTGCTGAAAAAGGGAAGGGCGCATTTTTAAATAATAAACCATTAAAGGTTTCAGCCAATACTCAACTCGAAATTGCTTGTCTTGTGACTGGTTTTCCGTATCGTTGGGCGGCCATTGAAACAGATCCGATTCCGGTGTTTGAACGCTTTGTACGATTAGGATTACCGGTTCGTCGTTTAGGCAGTGCGGCCATTGATTTATGTTGGGTAGCCGCCGGTCGCTTTGATGGTTTTTGGGAATACAATTTAAACCCATGGGATATTGCTGCAGGCTATCTTATTATTGAAGAGGCGGGGGGCCGAATCAGCAATTTTAAAGGGGCACCGTATAGTGTGTATGATAAGGAAACATTGGCCACGAATGGCAAAATACATGAGCAAATGTTGGATGTGATTTCGAAATAAGTTGCCGATTTGATAATTCGGAATATGAGAATAAGATTACCTATAATAACCTCCAATGTGAATACATAGGAACACTGATTTGATAAATTGATAGATGCTCACAGATTTTTTAATTCCCCTTTAGTAAACCAAATAATAAGATAGGACAGATTGAATCTATCCGCGCCAAAGGCGTGTCAATCCGTATGATAGTATTAAAAGGAGAATCTTTTTATCCATTTATCTATCAAATCAGTGTTCAAAAAAAATGAATAATTCTGTATTCTCAAGCATAGAATGACAAGGAGGTCAATAGGGCAATTCTATTTGAGCGTTTGAGGAATTAAAAATATCCAAAGTACTCTCTTGAATATCTAGCATATTCAATATTAATTTCATCACCCGTTTCAAACCGTTGAAAATCGGATTCGTTGACTTCAATGGTATATTTAATGTCACTGTTTAAATAAAAATGGTAGCTATTATTTTGCTGCATAAATTTTTTTTCGGTGATGAGTGATGCTTCTATAATTTTTGTTTTTTCCTTTGCATCTTTTTTAATATCGGACAAGCTGCGTTTATAACTAAAAAAACTGATGACTGAAAACAAGACAGTGGTGATACAAAGCGCATAGAAAAAAGCTTTCAGCATGACATCAACCCGTTCGAACTTTAGGTAGTAAGCCAGTGCAACACCAAACGGAATGGCCACTGTAGCCAAGAGGAACATATTCATTCCAAACATATAGGCCTTACTTTCAAAGACACAACGCTTTTGAATGAAAGTAAGTTCATCCGGTTCAAGTGGTTCGATGCGTATAGAATTGCTCAATGCGTTTTCGCTTCTTAAATAAAAGTAATTAAAAATATGGTGAATCTAATAAAATATATACATTTGCACCCCATACTTACACCCTAAGAGCGGGCGTGGCGAAATTGGTAGACGTGCCAGACTTAGGATCTGGTGTTTTACGACGTGGGGGTTCGAGTCCCTCCGCCCGCACAAAAATTAAAGGCCCCTGTTCATGGGGCTTTTGCTATAGAGTGAAATTGCCATTTCGAACTTTTACGGTTTAATTGAATTATAAAATTTACTTGATTACTTTAGTCGATAATTATAACGTCAATATCTGAGAGGGATTTGAAATCTTTGTCCATCGTTAATAATGGGATAGAATAATATCTAGCAGTACCTGCTATTATTGCATCAGGTGTCTTCTTAATAATTTTTTTTCTTCTGTACTTGGCGGCTTCAAGTTTTATTTCAGGAAGCAAAACATCGAATTTAATACACAACTTTAGTAGCTCCTCAACAATTGTTATATCCGATTTAGTAAGGGCAGGGTTACTTAATAACTCTATTTCAGTAATACCCGAAATACAAATCTCTACGTCCGTAATGAAAGAGGCTATTCTTGTATTACCTTCTAATAATTCAGCTAGTATATTCGTATCAACCAATATCTTACCATTCATTTCTTATATTCTTTTGATAGGATAAGCCGTTACCATATTTTTTGACCTTGCCTACAAACTCTTCAATAGTTGTTCTTTTCTTCGCCTGAAGATCCGCAATTTTTCTTTTTGCTTTTTTTGAAGTCGTCTTTTTATCTAATATAATTATCACTATTAATTTTCCCCAAATGTAACTATTCTATTTCTATTTTTTACAGTTATCGGATGATAAAATGTACATATTAATTCATAAGACAGTTGCAAATCAAACAAAAACAAGTTCGAAACTTGTACCCTTGAGCGCACTAAAATCAGAGTGAGAATGAGAGCGAAGAGCGTAGCTCAGCGTTCGAATTCTCACTCTGATTTTTACTTCGCTCTCGCTCTGTTACTCGATCTATACTAAAACCAAAACAATATTATTGTGTCTTTCGATTTCCGTAATTTGGAAGTTTATAAAAAAGCTAAACTATTCCACCTTTTCTGTCTAAAACTCTTAGAAGAATCAAAACCCACTAATTATGCACGAGATCAACTTGGCAGGGCTTCAATGAGTATCGTTTTAAATATAGCCGAGGGCTCTGGTAAATTTTCTAAACCTGATCGCAGAAGTTTTTTTGTAATTGCAAGGGCTTCCATTTTTGAATGTGTTGCTGTGGTTGATTTGCTTCATGATCAAAACAAAGTGAATGACATAGACTTTGAAGAGTTTATTAAGAACGCTGACGAACTATCCCGAATTTTATTTGCTATGATTAAGAATCTGGAAAAGTAGTTTACAGGTGTATTTCACTGAAAAGTTCTAAAACAAGGTGTAAATCAATAATACATAAGTTCGAAACTTGTACCCTCTTCCGCACAAAAATCAGAGTGAGAATGAGAGCGAAGAGGGGAGCTCAGCGTTCGAGTTCTTGCTCTGATTTTTTCCTCGCTTTCGCTCTGTTTCTCGCGCTATAATAAAACATTATTATTATGCCTTTTGATTTCCGTAATTTGGAGGTTTATCGTAAATCCAAGTATTTTCTCTAAGTTGTCTTAAACGAATTGAAGAAATAAAGCTTTCGACCTATGTAAATGACCAACTCGGTAGAGCTTCCATGAGTATCGTTTTAAATATTGCCGAACGACTTGCAGCGAACAGCAGGACGCAAGCCTATTAGAAGGCATCTTGCTTGGCTACAAAAGAAAAAAATAATTGGAGATCTCGCGCTCATCATTTTCAAGTTTTCAAATTCTCTCATTTTCAAATTCCTGAATGAACGATTTATCAAAATACCGAATTATCTTTGCCCTCATACTAAAAATACAATGGAACAAAATAATCAACAACAAAATCAACTGAATATAGAATTGAGTGAAGACCTTGCAGAAGGTCAATATTCTAATTTGGCTATTATAACACATTCCAATGCGGAGTTTGTGATTGATTTTATAAACGTAATGCCAGGTGCACCGAAAGCGAAAGTGAAATCGAGAATTGTATTGACACCGCAACATGCAAAACGATTGTTGAAAGCATTGGCAGAAAATGTAAAGAAATTTGAACAAATCAATGGGAATATCAAAGATTTGGAACCTGTTTCAATACCTATGCAATTCGGCGGCCAAACGGCGCAAGAGTAAAGAGTAATCGAAGTAAGTAGTTAGTAATTAGTAGTTAGATAAGAGATATGAGAAATGAAGGCTTCGCTTAACGCCTAAACTCATTAACGCCTTAACTCGTAACTCTATAACACCTTAACTCATAACGCTATAACTCGTAACTCTATAACTCGTAACTTCTTATCAAAAATTCATGACAGAGAAAATAATAATAATTGATTTCGGTTCTCAATACACACAATTGATAGCGCGGAATGTTCGGGAATTAAATGTGTATTGTGAAATTATTCCGTTTTACGAAGAAATAAAATATGATGATTCTATTAAAGGAATTATTCTTTCGGGGAGCCCTTCGAGTGTGAATGATGAGAACGCGCCGATGGTGGATATAAAAGCCATGAATGAAAAATTGCCTGTTTTAGGAATTTGTTACGGCGCTCAACTCACTACAAAATTATATAACGGAAAAGTGGAGAAATCGTCTTCACGAGAATATGGCAGAGCTAAACTTTGTAACCTGCAACCCGACCATAAAATTTTGGAAGGCATCAGTGATAGTAATCAAGTATGGATGAGCCATGCTGATACCATTACACAATTAGCAGAACATGCTGAAGTGATTGCACATACAGACAGTATACCGGTCGCTGCATTCAATATAAAAAATACACCTAATCCTTTGCTTGGGTTACAATTTCATCCGGAAGTAACCCATTCTGAAAATGGCAAAACAATTCTGCGGAATTTTGTTGTTGGTATTTGCGGTTGTGCACAAAGTTGGACTTCAGCGGGCTATATCAAACAAACGATTGATGCAATTAAAGAGCAGGTCGGCGATAAAAAAGTGATTATGGCATTGAGCGGAGGTGTAGACAGCACAGTAGCTGCAACCTTAATTCATAATGCCATTGGCGCCAATTTATTTTGCATTTTTGTAGACAATGGCCTGCTTCGTAAAAACGAATACAATGAAGTATTAGAATCGTATAAAGTATTAGGATTAAATGTAAAAGGTGTGGACGCATCGGCTATGTTTTATTCGAAATTGAAAGGCGTGAGTAATCCCGAAGAAAAAAGAAAAATAATAGGTGGCGGTTTTATTGATATCTTTCATGAAGAAGCCTTGCAATTGACTGATATTTCTTTTTTAGGGCAAGGAACCATTTATCCTGATGTGATTGAAAGCATATCGGTGAATGGCCCTTCCGCAACCATTAAATCGCATCATAATGTGGGCGGCTTGCCTGAGAAAATGCATTTACAATTGGTAGAGCCATTGCGTTCACTCTTTAAAGATGAAGTGAGACGAATTGGTCATGAACTTTGTTTGGCAGATTCGTTTATCATGCGTCATCCTTTTCCGGGTCCGGGCTTGGGCATTCGTATCTTGGGTGAAGTGACGGAAGAAAAAGTAAAATTGTTGCAGGAAGCGGATTTAATTTATATACAACTCTTAAAGTCGCATGATCAATACAGAAAAATTTGGCAAGCAGGGGCCATTCTGTTACCTGTGCAAAGCGTTGGTGTCATGGGCGATGAGCGCACCTATGAATATACCATTGCCTTGCGGGCTGTGACCAGTATAGACGGGATGACGGCAGATTGGGCTCATATTCCGCATGAGCTTCTTGCCACTATTTCGAGTGAAATTATTAATAAAGTAAAAGGAATTAACCGCGTGGTCTATGATATCAGTTCAAAACCTCCGGCTACTATTGAATGGGAATAAGAATTAATATTCTATTTTTGCGCTCCATGTATAAACTATTTTTTTTATTGGCTGTTCTATTTTCGTCGATGGGCACGAATGCTCAACGAAAATTATTTTCAGATGAATTGCCGGACAACGGACCGAAAGATTTTTCATATCCAAGGGCTGTCAAAAAAGAGCGTTACAAAGTTGCTGTATTGACACCGATGTATCTTGATTCGATTGATATGGAAAAGAATCTAATGCATCTACCAAAATTTGTGATGCCGGGTCTTGATTTTTATAAGGGCATTCAAATTGCTGCCGACACATTAAAACGAATGGGTTACAATCTTGATATTTATGTGTATGACAGCAAATCGAATTATATGAATGTGCAGAATTTGATTGAGTCTGACAAACTCGATTCAATAGATGTCATTATTGGGAATGCGAGTGTATCAGATTTAAAACTCTTAGCAGAGTTTGCGAAGAAGAAGCAAATCAATTTTATTTCTGCGGTTTCTCCTGCTGATGCCGGTCAGGATTTTAATCCCTACTTCACTATCCTTCAACCACGGCTCACTTCACATATTGAAAAAATTCACAAGAATATCAATACAAAATATCCTGAAGACAATGTGGTTTTTATCAACCGGAGCTTACCGTCTGAAAAAAATGCCTTGTTTTATTTTAAGTATGATATCATGAATCAGTTACCCGGACGATTTACAGAGATGGAATTGAAAGGTGATGAGATTGATATAAAGCAACTGATAAAAAGTATCGACACCACTTATGGAACAACGATTGTGTTGGGTATTTTGGATCCTTCTATTTCGTATAAAAATTTGAAATTGTTATTGCCTTATGCCAAGCAATACGGATTGAAAGTATATTGCATGCCGACAATGGAAACAGTGAAAGCCCTCGGCAAGACAGATGAGTTTCCATTTATGCCTATTTATTATACCACGTCCTATATCATTGATAAGATAACACCATCAAGTGTTTACATCAATCATGAATATAAAGTTCGGATGGGTGGCTTTGCATCTGATGTGGTGTATAAAGGTTTTGAAAGTTTGTATTTCTTTTCAACTTTATTAAAGAAATATGGCGTTCCTTTTAATGAACATATTGGAGATAATGCGTACACATTTATTACCCCTTACAAAATTGTTCCGGTAAAAGATAAAGGCGTTTTAAAATTTTA
>JANNYV010000443.1:0-4218 GCA_031410275.1 Bacteroidota bacterium | reverse complement strand
GATATTGATGGGCATACAAGTCACAGTGCGACAGTAGATGTTTATTTTGGCAATGAAACGATGGTGAGTTTATATCCGAATCCTGTGAATACAGAATTGAATGTCGATATCAATACACCAAAAGCAACCACCGCCTTTTTAAAAGTGATGGATGCAACGGGTAGAGTTGTACGCACAGTAGAAATGCAATTGCAAGCCGGAAGCAATTCCACCAAAGTAGATTTACAATCATTATCAGATGGTGTGTATATGGTCAGTGTGACAAATAACAAAGGCTTGAATTATACTGAGACCATTCGTAAGAAATAGCGTATAAAATTTATGGTCAGCGAATAGCGTTTGTTGTTCGCTGACTTTTTTTTAATTGGGTTTGCTCTTTAATGTTATAACATTCAGTATATAGGACATACCAAAGATGATTTCTTTCAATTTTAATCGAAAGAATTCCTTGCAGTTTGCGCGGGGTGGTACATTTTTCTAGCTGACCTTGAAACTAAATAATGCTCTACTTCAAAATTTCCATCGCAATACATTCCTTCCAAATATCGGCCGCAATTTTTTCGAATGAACGATTACCATCCGTCATAAAAATGTTCTCACAGAGTTTAAGTTTTTCAAATGCTTCCATATATTTATCTCTTACTGCCTTCAAATTTTCTTCTGTTTCGTAAAGTTCAGTCGATGTTCGCCCTTTACTAATTCGTTCCATACTGAGTCGAGGTTCAATGTCAATGTAAATTGTGATGTCCGGACGTAACAAATTTGCACTCAAAACATTTGTCTCAATGACCCAATCCATGGGCATATACACACTATGATAGGCATACGATGAAAAATAATACCGGTCGGTAATCACCGTGTAACCTTCTTCTAATTTTTTAAGTAGACCGTTCGATTTATTTAATAAATGATCTAATCTGTCGGCTGCAAAAAGCGCTGCAATGGTTCTGTGATCGGCTTCCATTTTATGGCTGAAAATATCTCTTATCATTAAACCAATCGGGCTATCAGTTGGTTCAAATGTTGCATACACCTTATGTCCATGCTGTTCTAACTTATCGGCCAATAGCTTTACCTGCGTACTCTTTCCGCTTCCGTCTATCCCCTCAAAGGCAATAAATAAATTTTTCTTCATTTTCTGTTTATTAAAAAATACAATTTCCTAGTGCTTTCCATCATTCTATTAAATGCATTTGGGCGTGTCCCTAAAGCGAAAAGCAATTATGCTTTCAAAATAGTCAAAATGATCTGGCTTTTCTGCTTTAGGGTCGGGCTATCCGTTCCAAGTCCTCACTCGTACCTCGCTCCGGGCTTTCCACTACTATCCCTTACGCTCGCATCATATCACATGCACAAAAAAAATAAATAACGGATAAAGGTACTATCTAAAAATACTACTTTACGAATTCATGCAAGAACATTTTCATCATTTTGATGAATGCATGTCAGTCCAAAAAGAGAATTTTATTTGGGCACCAAATCCTAACTACTCAAGATATTCCCTAGTTACTAAATAATTTCCCTAGTTACTAAGTTGTCCTTGTGGCGGTTCTCTTTGCATTCTATGTTTGTATCACTAAATCAAAAACATATGAAAAATCTAATGGCTTCATTCGCACTCATGCTCTTGGCATTTAAAGTCTCACCCGTCTTTTTAGAATCAACCACAAAAGGATGCATCGGAAAAAAAAGTGCTGCTTGCAAAGGAATTGGGTTCTGTTTCGGAAGCAATGCCAATGAAGGTGAACTGACATTTACATTTCGTTTCGAGCCGGTAAGTTCAACACTGAGTATTTTATTGGATGAAAATGAAATCAGGCAAAAACAATCGGGCTCCTTGCAATATTTCAAAGATAAAAACCGTTTTCAACTTGAAGAAGATGTGAAACTGCCCGAGCCGGTTGTCACAGATCTCAAACTCCACGATGATGTAATATCCAAAGGAATGTATACACTTCAATATCAAAATGGGAAATACATTCTCATTATCCGAAAATAAATGTAACGACTGTTATCTATTCTGTAAACATGAACTGCAACTAACCTATGCAATATCGTTCAACCTACTTCATTTATTTTTTATTAATGACTGCGTTGTTTTTACAACCAATAATCAACTATGCACAATTACTTTATCACGATACTATCATAAGACCTACTGCCTTCAAGCCGTTTATAACTTACGATAGCACATACATGAACAACAGTGTAAATGACACAAACGGTTTGAAAAAAGAATCTTGGCGGGAGTTTACAAATTATTTCCGCCTCGATTTTTTTACCACCATTAATGCATTTCAGTACGTAAATGCAAGAGACCCAACGACCGACAAAAATAACGCGTATCTCTATTACAATCTGAATATTACCAATCAATTCACCACAAAATACATTTCGCTAAACACCTATTTTTTTAATGAATTAGGGTATAGAAAATATATCGACAGTATTAGTATTAAAAATGAAGACGCTTATTTTTATAAAGTGGATGTAAATTCTCCGCTCGTTAAAAATGTAAATGTCAATGTATCGTATCAAGTCAAAAGCCAGTTCTGGAAAAGTTGGACGTATAAACCGGATTCACTGCAACACCTTCAACCAACACTTTACTCTTCTTATTTTTCGCCGGGATATATCATTTTTTCCGGCGGAATTTCACTCGAGTTTTGGAGTACTTGCAGAGCGGAACTCGGTTTGGTTGGCGGGCAAATCACAAAAGTAAAAAATGATGCATTGTATGTCAGTAGGAAGGAGGATGAGCTTTACGGAATCAAAAAAGGAGATGCGAAGCAAATAGAGTTTGGGCTCTCTCTTCAATTGCAAGTTCCTGCAAAAAAAATAGGAAAGTTTCTTTATTGGGAAAATAGCAGCCATGTGTTTGTAAAAAGTAAAAATATAAAGCAACGCGATGGGTATCAACTTGATTTTAATAATGGTATTCATTTTCTGTTTCTTAAATATCTCAGATTGGGCATCCGGACAAAAGTTATGTATGATACAACGGTCTCAGAAAAGTTGTATATCAGTAATATACTTTTATTTGGCTTTTATTTGAGTAATAAATTGTAAACACTGCTTCGGTGCACTAGATTTCATCAATGTTGCTATGATCAAATTTGTACAATCTTTTCTCCGTAATTTTAAGCCATGAATAAATTATTTTCAGCAAAACAATTAAAAAGATGGGATGCGTATACAATCATGCATGAACCAATCACTTCAATCGCATTAATGGAGCGTGCTGCTATTCAATGCACGCAATGGTTGAAAGAGAAATGGGGAAACAGAAAGATTACATTTTATATATATAGCGGAAATGGAAATAATGGTGGTGATGGTTTAGCAATTGCTCGTTTACTTTTAAATGACGGTTATCGTGTGCAAGTATATATCCTAGATGTAGAGAAAAGAACGGAGGAGAATAAAACGAATTTGACTGAATTGGAAAATGCCAATGCGAATTGTTTACACATGTTTTCAAATGAACTTAAGATTGCAGAAGATGTTATCATCATTGATGCAGTATTTGGTGCCGGGCTTAAAAAATCTGTTGAAGGAGTTGAAAAGGAAATGATACAATGGATGAATAAATGTCCGAATCAAAAAGTAAGTATTGATTTACCTTCTGGCTTAACCGCTGAGGCACAGATGCCTTACAGCGAAGTGGTACATGCCAATTATACATTGACATTTCAAACCTATAAAAAGGTATTTCTCTTTCCTGAAACAGGATGTTTTTGTGGTGAAGTGAATGTATTGGATATTCAACTTGATACATCATTTGAGACCTTAGAACAGTCAAATGATTTTATATTGAGTAAAGAATATATTCAGAAATTATACAAGAAGCGCTTACCCTTTTCGCACAAAGGAACCTATGGTCATGCCTTGCTGATATGCGGAAGTCATGGTAAGATGGGCGCTTGTATACTCGCGGCTAAAGCTTGTTTACGAAGTGGTGCAGGATTGGTAACCACCTATATTCCCGAAGCGGAAAATGATATTGTTCAAATAGTGGTTCCTGAAGCCATGTGTGAAACATATTCGAGTAAACTTGATTTTATTTCGTTTGATAAATACGATGCAATTGGAATCGGTTGCGGTTTGGGTACCGATAAAATATCAACATTACTTTTAGAAACATTACTTGAGACAAGAATTCCTCTTATCATAGATGCCGATGCATTGAATATGATTTCAATAAATAAAATTTAAAAA
>JANNYV010000442.1:0-2351 GCA_031410275.1 Bacteroidota bacterium | reverse complement strand
TGGTGAATTAGCAAACGGAATGTACATGTTGAAAGTAGTTGACGGAAAAGCCTTAAACTATGCACAGACATTTAACAAGCAATAATCATTTAGCATCATACTCAAAGAAACCGTTTCGAAAGAGACGGTTTCTTTTTATATGGTAATTGTTGAAATAAAAATGATGTACGTTTAAAACAGTATTTGCTTTCAGCTTCATGCCTTATTTTTGCAACAATGGATAAACGAAAATTATTTTATAGCCTTAGTCCGGCATTGAGATTTTATGTTAGAAGAATCTATTATTTCCCGGCTGATTTTCTGAACTTAATTTTAAAAAAGAGACATCCGTTAGAACCACCGAAAGGCCTCATTTATACAGGTTGGGGTAATTTTATAGAGCATGGAAAAAAGCATCTTCATTATTTAATTTCTCATGCCAATTTGAAACCTGCAGATAGCATATTGGATGTTGGAAGTGGTATCGGACGCTCAGCAATTGCATTGACAACATACCTGAACAAAGATGGGAGCTACGAAGGATTTGATGTGGTGAAACTTGGTGTTGATTGGTGCAGAAAAAAAATATCGAAGAAATTTCAAAATTTTAATTTTAAGTATGTTGACTTGAAAAATGATTTGTATAAATCGAATGGCGATGACGCAACCTCTTTTGTATTCCCATATAAAGACAATGAGTTTGATGTCACTTTTTTAATGTCGGTGTTTACCCATATGAGTGTAGATGAAATCAATCATTACCTTTCGGAAATATATAGAGTATTAAAACCCAATGGAAAATGCTTGGCTACTTTTTTTTATTTTGATGATGCAACTTTACACCGAATGAAAAATAAATCAACGGATATTATTTTTGAATCGGATAGAGGAAATTATTGGTTGATGAATGATACAGTTACATCGGCTAATATCTGTATTGAGTCTGAGCAATTGAAAAAAATGATTTCGCAAAACGGTTTTACTATTGAAAAAATAGTTGATGGTTATTGGAGAGATTTTAAAAACCAACACGGAAATGATTATCAAGATATTGTTGTTATCAGGAAATTAAGTGCTGATGAATAATGATAAAGTATATGATTGTATAATTGTCGGTGGAGGATTAGCGGGTCTTAGTCTCTCTATTTTATTGGCGAAAAAGAATAAGCAAGTTTTAGTTATTGAAAAAAAAACATACCCTTTTCACAAAGTATGTGGTGAATATATTTCGATGGAAAGTTGGGATTTTTTGAAACGATTAGGATTGCCTTTGGAAGAAATGAATTTGCCGAAGATTAAAAATTTATTACTTACGTCAGTAAGTGGTTTGGAAGTTAAGCAAGAACTTGACTTGGGAGGTTTTGGTATCAGTCGATACACATTAGATAATGCGTTGGCAACATTGGCAAAGGAAAGTGGTGTTTCAATTCTTGAAAATGCAACTGTAACGAAATGCGAAATAAAGGAGCATGTATTTTACGTTACTTCTACGGCAGGGATTTGTATGGCTCATATAGTTTGCGCATCATTTGGCAAACATGCGTTCAGTAATTTTTACAAAGCAAAAAGCGAATCGGAAAATTGGGTGGGTATTAAATATCATATACAATATAACTTGCCGGATGATTTAATTGCCCTTCATAATTTTAATGGAGGCTATTGCGGCATTTCAAAAATTGAAGAAAATAAATGCTGCATTTGGTATTTGGTGAAGGCAAGTCCATTGAAAAGATATTCAAATAATATAGCAGTTTTAGAACAGGAAGAATTGAAGCGAAACCCATATTTAAATGACATATTTAAAAATGCACTGTTTTTATTTGAGAAGCCTGTTACTGTTTCTAATGTTACTTTTTCAGTGAAGAAACCTGTTGATAATCATATATTTTATCTTGGCGATAGTGCAGGTACAATAGCTCCTTTAAGTGGGAATGGTATGAGTAATGCCATGAGAGCATCCCATATGCTTTCAGAATGTTTAATCGATTATTTTGAAGGGAAATATACGTTCAGCGAGTTAGAAAATATTTATACGATACAATGGAGTAAAGCATTTAAAAAGAGGATTATGATTGGCAGATGGATACAATATTTTTTTTGCAAGAATTATTTAACAACTATTTTTATTAAGGTAATGAAGTCTTGCAAGCTACTGCGTTTACTTACTATCAGGCAGACTCAGGGGGAACAATTTTGATGTGAGTATATAATTGGGGATATATGGCTTTAGGTATATAAAATAATTTTCATAACGTTGTAAGGAAGATTATATCATTGCGTCAATTGATTTATAAATTTAGAAATATGAATTTTAATTCAAGCATACGTAAGGGAACATTTTTTAGTATCGCTATATTGTTTATCTCAATATT
>JANNYV010000441.1:0-3819 GCA_031410275.1 Bacteroidota bacterium | reverse complement strand
AATTGAGAATTGACAATTGACAATTGACAATTGAGAGTAGAACACTCAACCATGATAAATCTTCCGGACATCAAATATCGGGCATCGGACATTGATATTCGGACATCGAATATCGGCCATCGATTCCATTGTGGAAATCCTTTTTTCTTTTTTATTGAAAACAAATTACTTTTATAGCTCAATAATGTATCAGGTTATGAAGTACAGGTTTCTGTTAGTTTTACTTATTTCGTTTATTGCATCTATCGGCTATTATTTTTTGTCGGGAGTTGCAATCAGCAAAGCTGATGAAGAGATGGAAAGCCCTAATCAAGAATATCTCAAGCGAGTTGAATGGGAACGTGAAATGCTCTCCGATCCGACCACAGGAAAAATACCTCCGGGAAGCAGTTTCAAGGATATTGCCTTTTTACAGGAACTTCAAAAAAATTATGCTTCGCTAAATAAAAAAGAGAGAGGTATTGAATGGACAAATAGGGGGCCATGGAACGTTGGTGGCAGAACACGGGCATTATGTATTGATGTAGCCAATGAAAATCATATTATAGCCGGGGCAGTTAGTGGGGGCATTTGGCAAAGTTTTGATGCGGGCACTTCATGGACTCGTGTGAGTGATGTGAACGGACATCCGGGCGTAGTCAGCATTACGCAAGATACAAGAGCCGGCAAAACAAATGTATGGTATGCCTTGTCAGGCGAATTATACGGAACATCGGCCAGTGGAGGTAATGCTTTTTATTTGGGTGATGGCGCGTTTAAATCATTTGATAATGGCACTACATGGACGCCTATCACCTCAACTGCCGGTGGTACACCCAATAGTTTTACTACCAACTTTCAAGGTGGATGGCGTATCACTTCTTCACCGGTTGATACTGTACCGACCTGTATTTATATGTCGACCTATGGAACCATTTACCGAAGTAAAGACACCGGTAAGACATGGAAAGCAGTGGTTGGAAATGGGAATGATTCCTATTTCACCGATGTAAAAGTTTCTTCAACCGGGGTGGTCTATATTTCATTAAGTACAGATGGTGTAAACACTAGAGGATTTTATCGTTCAGCAAACGGATTGAATTTTACAAAAATCACACCCCCATTTTTGAAGTCTGCAAATCGCTCGGTGATTGAAATAAATCCAAATAATGAAAATGAAGTTTACTTTTTAAGTGAGCTGCCTTCAGACACCAGTGGTGGCGTTGTCACTACAAATTATGAAGGTGTTCCGGAATATGTTTCTCTTATAAAATATACCTATCTCAGCGGAGATGGAACCGGCGCGGGTGGGCTATGGACTGACTTATCATCGAATCTTCCGGTGACTGCAGCTAATTCGTTCGATCGTTTTAATGTGCAAGGAGGCTATGACTTGGTTGTGAAAATGCAACCCGGATCAAACACATTAATCATTGGAGGAACCAATTTATATCGTTCAACAAATGCCTTCAGCACAGCGAATCAAACTGTTCAAATCGGAGGCTATGCGGTTGGAACAACCAGACCCTTCTTTGGTGTTTATCTTAATCATCATCCAGACCAGCATGATTTATTTTTTCTAAAAAGCAATCCTAAAAAAGCATATTCAATTTGTGACGGCGGTATTATGTTTACTGAAAATATTAATGCCCCTGTTGTTGAATGGACATTAAAAACAAATGGGTATTTAACCACACAATTATATTCTGTGAGTATAGACGAATCAAAAGCGTATGACCCTTGGATGCTAGCCGGCTTGCAGGACAATGGCAATTACATTTCAAATTCAAATAATCCGCAAACCAAATGGGCATTGCCTGTGAATGGTGATGGTGCTATAGATTATATTGCACCTGACCGTTCGTTTTTTGTTATGAGTACACAACAAGGACGCATGGTAAAAGTGCAATTAGATAAACACGGATATTTATTAGCGCGTCGAAGAATTGATCCTGATGGCTTTAAAAAGGAAGACTATAGATTTATTAACCCATTTGTAGTAGACCCAAATAATAATAATTATTTATATATGCCTATCGGCAAAAAAATAGCGAGACTAAATAATCTAGCATCTATCTCCATTAATAATGATTATAATCAATTGAAAACAGGATGGGATATCCTTTCTGATACCATTAAAACAAAACCTGACACTAATATTGTAAGCGGCGCTATTACTGAACCTGAAATAACTGCATTAGCTGTTTCTAAAAATTTTCCCAACATCCTGTATTTCGGTACAAATCTCAGGGAAATGTATCGGATAGAAAATGCAAACACAGGTAATCCGAATTTCATTCTGTTAGATACCATTAGTAAACGTTTATCTCTAAAAGGCTTTGTCAGCAGTATTGCCGTTGACCCTGATAGTGCGAAAAATGTACTGATTTGTTATTCGAATTATAATTTATCGAGCAGTATTTTTTTTAGTAATGATTATGGTGCCAATTGGTATCATGTTGGTGGCAATTTAGAGAAAGGAACATTGAACCCTACCGGTGGTGATCCTTCGATACGATGCGTGAATATTTTAGTGAATGCAAATGGTAAACGAACTTATTTCGCCGGTACTAGCATTGGGCTCTTCTCAACAGATTCATTAGTGCTTTCCACTAGTGCGGCAAGTGCAACAAATAAAACAGTATGGAAACAAGAGAGCCCTGATAAAATCGGCGCTGCTGTTGTGATGGATATCAAGGTGCGTAGAAGTGATGGCTATGTGGCCATTGCAACCCATGGAAGTGGTGCATTTGAGAGTTATTATTCAGGACTCACACCGCCGCCAATCAGTAATTCATTTCCCGAAGTCACTGCTTATCCGAATCCGGCTTCCGATTATATTTATTTTGCATTTGATGCAACCAATACAACAGGTTACCGCGCTGAAGTGTATGATATCAGCGGAAGAAGAGTGGCCGCTATGACAAACGGAATTAATAATAATAATATTTTTACGCAAGTGCTCGATGTATCGCATTATGCGAATGGTCATTATTTTATAACCTTCTATACTTCCTCGAACCGTAAACAGGTGAAACAATTTGTTGTTCGCCATCCTTCTTAATGTAATTTATTCCTTATTTTGAAAATAAAAAACATCCAATTACTGATTGCTTTTTGTTCATTGCTTTGTTTGCAAAGTTGTGATGACGAAACCTATATTCCGAAACCAAGAGGTTATTTTAAAATTAATTTTCCTGAAAAAAAATATACGCTATTTGCCAAGGAAGGTTACCCATATCAGTTTGAATATCCGACTTATGCGGTTGTTGAAAAAGACTCGATGTTTTTTAATTCAAAAACCGAAAACCCATGGTGGATCAATGTTAACATAGAATCATTGAATGCCAAAATTTATATCAGCTACAAAGAAATCAGTAACCAAAATACGTTGGTAAATTTATTGAATGACTCGTACACGATGTCGCATTATCATTCAAAAAAAGCGAATTATATCAATGAGAATGATGTGTTTCATACGCCCAATAATGTGCATGGGTTATTTTATGATATCGGCGGGAATTCAGCTTCAGCATTGCAATTTTATGCGACTGATTCGGTGACACATTTCTTACGCGGCTCACTTTATTTCAACTCAACACCTAATGTTGATTCGCTGAAACCAATCAATGATTTTTTACGAAAAGATGTGGAGCATTTAATTACAACTTTAAAATGGACAAGATGATAATCATAGATGATATATTAATCAGTGATGAAATACTAGAAGAGGAATTTGTATGTCATCTCGAAAAATGCAAAGGAGGCTGTTGTGTTGATGGTGATGCCGGTGCACCCTTACGGAAAGACGAACTTAAAAAAGTAAAAGAGGTTTATAAA
>JANNYV010000440.1:0-13035 GCA_031410275.1 Bacteroidota bacterium | reverse complement strand
GCCGCTTTCCAAATCAACTGCTTGCTTGAAGGCATCCATATCATTTTCATTTTTAAGGATATTCAATTTCGCTTGATTCATTTTTGATTTGCGTGTATTACCGTCGTAGATAGGCATTGAAGCACTAAGGACAAACGCACCAGTCGGGAAATAAGAATATTTAAATAAGTCTGAAACAGATTGAGTTTGTGTGGCGTAACTTCCTGAAACAACCGCCGCTACGGTTGGTAAATATCCTTGCTGATACCGTTGATAATCGTACCCGTTTAATTTTTTTGCGGTTTGCAGTAAATTCATTTCCACTCTGTTATTGTAATCCACCACTCGATCTAATTCCAATCCTTTTTTTACTTCATCAATGGTAAGATTATCCTTTAATTGAATCGCATTTTGGAAAGGCATTCCCATTTGAAATTTTAATAATTGATAACTCAACTCAATCAGGTTATCGATTTTTTGTTTCTCAATTTGCAAATTATTTTTTTGAACAGTTAATCGGTCTGCGTCAATTTTCTCGGCAAAACCTTCCTCGAATAATTTACGTGTCATGGTCTCAACCGAACTTAACAAGGTAATATTTTCATCCAATAATTTAATCCGCTTCTCTGCAATGATACAGTTGTAATACGCTTTAGAAACTGATACACGAATTTCTTCTTCGGTTCGTTTTGTATTGAGTGTCGATAATTCTTCTAAACTTTTTCTGGCTTTTAATGCCACAAAAACACCGGCATCAAATAAAAGTTGTGACGCTTGTATGCCTGCTGAAACATTGAGTGGCAGCCCAAACTGAATTTCACTGTATTTCTTTTTAGGCTGCTGCAAGTAAGCATTATACGCCGGTGTATCAATTTTAAAAAATGAAAGACTCGAACCCAAATCAAATGCATTTGCATCGACCCGTTGTTTCGGTAGTATAAATAAATATTGAAATTGCCCATTCGCCGAAATCTGAGGTCGGGCAATTCCGATGATCTCATTATTTTTTTGGAGTTGCATTTGTTCATCCAATAAAGCGCCTTTGAGTTTCGGTTGATTCTTCATTGCATAATCGATACAATCATTCAATGACATATTTTTATCTGTTTGTGCGAACAAACCGGTTGAAATAAAGACAAGAAGAATTAACAAGTTGAACTTACTATTCATAATTTACTTTTTGTTTAGGTTGTTTAAATAGGAAGAAATGAGTTTGTGCCCTTTAATGGTTGCAATACCATACATATAATGTGCGAAAATTTGTGTATTCACTTTTACAATATCATAGTTTTCCTGTGGGAATAAATTATTTTGAAAGACAATCATAGCCGATTCCATCCTGAATCTGGTGATCACTTCAATATCAATATCTTCACGGTACAAGCCCTCAGCGATGCCCTGTGTAAGGTTATCAGAGATACATTGACACAAATAACTCTCTTTATGTTTTTGCAAATACTTATACGAGTCCTGATAATAACGTTGCATATCGAGGTAGCAAACAAGATTCATGCCTCTTACCATTTTCTCCATAATGATGAGAATATTGATAATTTGTTCAACGGCATTTTTTGATTTTGAAAAAGCCTCTTCTGTTTTACATTGGTTATCGCTCAACATATGTTTTACGCTCTCTAAGACCAACTCATCTTTATCTTTAAATAATTCGTACAAGGTCTTTTTTGAAACGCCAATGTTACGGGCGATATCATCCATCGTTACGCTTTTAAAACCAAATTGTTTAAATTGCTTATACGCTGCTTCAATGATATCTTGTTTTTGTTCTGACACAGCGCAAAACTATGGAAACTTTTTATACTTCAAAAGTTTTTGTGATTTTATTTTAAAATACCCTTTTCTCTTTGCACTAAATACCCGTCATATACAGTGCGGCAAAGGATTCGTTCCATTAACCATTTTAATCTACGTCATAAAATTTATTTTATGCCGGATATAATTTCTAAACAAATCATTCCGTTGCCTTTGCTCTACTGATTTCTCTAAATTCGATTGGGGAAAGTCCTGTATGTGTTTTAAAATATTTGCTGAAGTAACTGCTGTCTTCGAAGTCGAGAGAATAGGCAATTTCCTTTATACTTTCCTGTGTGTTAAACAAAAGCCGTTTGGCCTGCAGGATAATTCGCTCTTTAATAATATCAAAAGGAGGTTTATGCAATTTTTTTTGAACTTCCGCATGCAATTGCTGATAGCTAATATTCAATTGAGTCGCACATTCCTCTACAGTAAGTTTTGCAGAAAAATGGGTTTCGACGTACTGTAAAAACAGGTGAACTTTTTCGTCCACTGCAATTGCCTTATTCGCATGAGTCGCAAAAAAAGACAAGATGAGTTGCAGATATAACTTTGTAAAGTCGTGTTGTATTTTATCTTCCTGTAAAAAAAAATATAGCTGCGAAACAAGTTGTTGAAACAATTCAAATTTCTCCTTCTGTAAATACAAATGAGGTTCAGCGTATAAAAGCTGTCTGGTTAATAGAGTATCGGAAAGAATAGTATCCGAAAATAAAATCACTTTCCCATGCGAACCTTTTTTGCGAAACATTGAATGCACTATTCCTTTTTTTAGAAAGTAAACAGTTCCCGGGCAAATGGGGTAGTCAATAAAATCAATTGTATGCGCTCCCATCCCGGCTTCAAAAAAACCAATTTCCCAAAAGGCATGTGTATGAGGTTCATCATTAAATACATCTTCATTCCTTAGCGCGATTGTCTCTATGCTAATGTCGTGGTGAGAGTGTAATGCCTGAACCTTTAACATGTTTTATTGTATCACGATTTTTTGTGTCAGTGTATGATTGATGGTGAGTATATAAATACCTTTTGTGAATTTGCTGATATCTATTTGAACAAACGGTGAAGATACTAGATTTACATCAGTTGCATACACTCCTTGCCCCAAGGTATTCTTCAACTCGATATGACAATTATTTTTTTGTCGGTTGCCATTTTTAAATATAATATTTACATATGAGTTTGCAGGATTAGGATACACATTCATATCGGACAGTTGAATCTCATCAATACCCAAACTATTTTGTTCCTTACAAAGTTTACTGACCTTAATCGCTTCCATGATAGACATACCACAACCCGGCATTCCTTTTCGCAACAGTAATCCGCTTATTAAATTCTGCGCAATAACCGTATCTATTCTGTATGTTTCAGTGGTATCTGAATTTGTAAATGAAAAGTACGAATACGGATAATAGTTCGGTCTGATGGTATCGTTTCCGCTGATAAGCGCTTCGATAGCTGTATAATAATACCCACTATCTAAAGCGGTGTCGTTATTATAAATATCAAAAAACATGTAATGTTGTCCGTTGATATCGATGGCGGAATCAATTGAATTGATGCACCAAAAATCACTGTTTATATTTTGTGATGTTGCATTCATACAACACGCTGCCAGCATTGAAATTAAAAATATCTTTTTCATTGTATTAAATTTTATAAAGCAAAGGTAAATGGATGCCCCTATTCATGTAGAGTAGTATTCTATTAAAAGAGGGTATATTTATAGGGCTAAGTTATTCTTCTTGTTTATTGATAGAACAAAAGTATAGTCAGGATTGGAACAATTTATCATCGTCATTTTACATCAAACCAAACCTTCTTCGGATTATTATAATCGCCATTATAGTTAATGGTTAATTCTTCATCAGCCTCTATATCTCTGACGGTTTTAATAAAAATAGTGTTCGATGTATATTCCTGAAAATATTCGCAATTCGAATTGTACGCATGATTATAAACAGAAATCAATCCCATGGCCATGCAACATTGATTGTGTTCCCAATCAAAAATATAATTGTATAAAGCCGTTTTATCTAACAGCACTTTTTCAACAGCTGACATCACAATCACCGGAGACACTTCAATGATGGTATGTTTATCAATAGGGTTTTCCGTAAAAACGCCCCATCCTTTATTGTTGGTTTGCTTGGTATATAAATAAGGCAATATCATGTTCGTTTTATTTCACGTTGCGCAAATAATAACTGACTTAATAAAATTAGGAGAATTGTAAGAATACCTGATAGCAATGTTTTAAACAAAATATATAAGCCATTTTTAAAACTCCAAATTTGCAAACTATAAAAAAACAAATGATGCACCAATACTGCCACTGAAATATAAAACAAAAAAGAAGCAATTCCCATTCTGAATAATGAAGGAACAACGCCGCCTAATTCTTTGACCGATTGCTGAAAAAATAAACTCAGCAGATAGGGTCTGATATAACAAAGCAATACACAGGCGGCTGCATGCATACCTGGTGTGTTGCAAAAATAATCCATGACAATGCCGGTAAAAAAACCCAACAGCATCAGCAACCAATGAGGTGTATTTACCGGAAGCAACAACAAAACAAGCGGATATACTAACGGAATAAAAGCAGGAATACCCAATAATGAAATAGATGATTTGATCACAATATCATTCAGCAGAAATAATTGTATCAGCATAATGATAATAAAGTTGACAATAAATTTTACCGGTGTACTCATTGTAATACTTGTGTAGAGTCTTCTAATTTTTTTCGTTCAAAATTTATTTCGTCAGCAATCACATAAACAAAATGCAACTTTCTGAAATTGGTGGTCAAATATATTTTATAACTCGTTCCGCTCATTACTTGCGCTGCTCTTCCGATTAAAATATTTTCAGGAAAATTTCCGAAGCCACTCGTAAAGACAGAGTCACGCGGTTTCAGTTTTACAGATTGGGGAATCCCTGTCAAAATACCATAGTCAGGGTCTTTGCCATCCCATGACAGTTTACCCACTGTGCTGTCAGCGACCACAGCGCTCACATTAAATTTATCAGATAAAAAAGAAAGAGCCACACTGTAATGTTCTGACACATGTGAAATTCTGCCGACAATTCCATTCGAACTAATTACTGCCATTCCTTTTTTAATCCCTTGGTTACTGCCAATATTTAATGTGAGATAATTTATTTTTTGGTCTATGGTATTGTTTAAAATTTTTGCCGGTATATAATTGTAATGCACGGTTTGTGTTACTGTGTCGCTCACAATTTTTTTAGTATACGAAGTATCTTTCAGAGGGTTTATTGGAATCGTAATGCCTACCTGTTTTTTTAAACGGGCATTTTCTTTCATCAAACTATCATTCACTTCGCGCAGATTCATAAACCCGACGATCTTATCTTTTTGTGAATAAAAATTTCCGGCAATACTTCTCGATGAATTGATATAGGAGCTTTGTTGATACGAATTATTTCTGAATACAATAATCAGACAAACCAATTCAAGTACTAAGAAAATGAAAAAGGAATAAAATTGTTTTATGAGAAGTATCAGATTTCGCACTGCGGGGACTTACATTTAGCTCTAAGGGTGAATGATCTTATTGCATTAGAAATGGATACTTATGAACATGTTTCAACGCCATACCGGTACCGCGTACAACACTACGTAACGGGTCGTCTGCAATATGCACAGGTAATTTTATTTTGCTCGAAATACGAATATCTAATCCTCTCAGCAAGGCGCCTCCACCGGTGAGATATAAACCGCGACGGAAAATATCAGCAGCTAACTCAGGCGGTGTTTTTTCAAGAGCTTTTAAAATTGCTTCCTCAATTTTAAACACTGACTTATCTAATGCATCGGCTACTTCTTGATACGAAACCATAATTTGTTTCGGAATACCGGTCACCAAATCGCGTCCATTTACAGCTACATCATCTGGAGGATTATCTAATTCTTTCAAGGCACTTCCGACTTGTATTTTTATTTGCTCTGCGGTTCTGTCACCAATTAATAAACTATGATAACGACGCATGGCTTCAATAATATCTGCGGTAAATTCATCACCGGCAATCCGTATACTTTCATCACATACAATACCTGATAATGAAATAATAGAAATACCCGTTGTTCCACCACCAATATCAATGACCATATTTCCGCAAGGCTCTTCAACATCAATGCCAATACCCAACGCCGCTGCCATAGGCTCGTGTATCATATATACCTCTTTCGCACCGGCTTGTTCAGCACTATCCCGCACCGCTCTTTTTTCAACTTCGGTGATTGATGAAGGAATGCAAATCACCATACGCCAACTAGGTGCGAACAACGGTTTTTTTGGATAAATGAGTTTAATCATTTCCCGTATCATCCCTTCTGCTGCGTTGAAATCTGCTATCACACCGTCTTTCAGCGGACGAATTGTTTTTAAATTCTCATGTACCTTCCCGTCCATCATCATGGCGCGTTTACCCACAGCGATGATTTTATTGGTCGTTCTATCCACGGCCACAATCGACGGTTCGTCTACAACCACCTGATCGTTATGAATAATAAGTGTATTTGCGGTGCCAAGGTCGATGGCTATATCTTGCGTAAAAAAGTTGAATAATCCCATGTTTGAAATATAATAAAATCCCCTAAAACAGAAACGTTTGCGAAGTTAGAAGATATTCATCATAAAAGAAAAATAATATTTGCTTTTCAAGATAATTTGTGAAACAATGCAGTTTTATTGGTGTTCCCGCAGGTTTCAAAATAGAGGCTCAAAAAAAATGAGGAAGCGAAAATCATTTGTATATGCCTCCGAATGCGAAAATCGATTACCCCTTCATCGTTTTCTTTTGTGCTTCAGGGGCAGATTATCTGTTGCAAGTTCATCATTGCCAAAAAACGAAATACGGGCTCTACATCCTACAATAGCCGACATCATCTAAGTGGGATAAGATCGGCTGATTAAAGATTTACTGATGAACGGTGCCATCGCCACTTAAGCTGATTAAAGATTCTCCCGCTGACCCCATAAAAATATTCTTCTTACAATTCACAATCAAAAAAAAACGTTTACTTTGATGAATGGTTGAACGCATTGGCTACAGACTGATTTTGTTGTTTCTTTTATTTCTGTCACAAACAGAAATAGTTCTTGCGCAAAAAAAAGCAGAGCAAATTATTCCGGATGCGGAGAAACGAAAAATACTTCGCGCTCGAAAATTATTTAATGAATTTAAAATTTATGAAGGCGAACGCATCCTCAAAGATTTGGTACATGATCACCCAAATGAAGCTTATTATCATGAGGCCCTTGTGCAACTTCAGCATCAGGTATTGGGCCGGTTAAATGCAGCAAGCGTTGAGCTTCAATCGTACAACAGTTCATTGTTGACAGATAGTACCAACAATTCCGGAGATGATGATGATTATGCCTTGCATGAAACACAAAAAGCCAATCAACTGGTTGCAAAAAAAGATAGTGTTGAGGTTGAATGGAATGGCTTGGATACTGGTCCGCGCAAGGAAGACAAAAAAGAATTACGTAAAAAAAATACGAACGAAGAAGAAGAGTCTGCAATTAATGAAGCTGTTGTGACCATCGATAGTAGTCTGATTCATGAAGACTTTGACGAAGATGGGCTTGGGCTTCCTAAAAAACAAAAAAAAATAAACAGTTCGTTGGCAAAGAAGCTAAAGGCATTGTCTGACTTGGCTCAAATTCCGTACGATGCCTATAAACTTGATTTAATACAAAATTGCAGACGGGCTACTTTGCAGGTTGAATTTGCTGATTCAGCTTCTGCCTATTTGAGACAGTTGCTGGTTGATACGTTGAATCCTGATATTCGTGCCGGTGACCTTGCTGTTGAAGCGTATGAAAATGGCTTAGATGAATTGAATGGGAATGATCAGGTAAGCGCTGTAAAATATTTTAATAAAGCCATTGAATTATTTGCAGATTATTATGCGGCTTATTTGCATTTGGGCGATGCCTATTCCTTTTTAGGGAAAGATTCTGATGTGATACGAAAATACAATGATGCTAATTTATTACAGCCCACAAAACCTGAGCCTCTCGAAAAACTTAGTCAATTTTTTTACCAACGTGGGAAGTATAAAGAAGCCGCCGCCGCTTGTATAGCAGCAATCAGTATTTATCCGCAACAAGATTATATGCAGTTGCTTAAACGCATTGTCAATAAAACAGGAAAAGATTTTAATACGCAATGGATACAACGACCGGTGTATCCACTTACTACATCAAAGAATTATTTCGAACTTTTTGCCAAAGAAAAAACGCCTTGGTGGCAGTATCAAGTTGCGGAAGGAGATGTGCATAGTTATTTCGACACACTAGGCATGGTACGTCCGAATGACAAAACAAATGAGCGATATTTAGAAGTCTATGCCTGGAAACGTATGCTTCGTGATACCAAGAAAGATACATTTCAATTTGCAAGAGCCATGGATAAAATCGGTTATCTTGATTGTTATGTTTTAATCTCCTGTTTTCATCATGATCTTTACGGGCAGTTTGCTGATTTTGCAAAACGCAACCCTGAAAAAATCAAAGACTATTTTTATATTCTGATTAATTGGGAAGACAAAAAATTTGATAAATTGAGGAAGGAAGTAGCACCGAAGAAATAAAAGAATCGATGTTCGGCGTTCGATGTTTGATGTTCAGGTTGCTTATCTAATACCGAAATGAAATACTATATTGACCAATAGTATTTCAATCGGTATAATACCATCTAAGATTTCTAAATAGGAACCCTTTGGTCTATTTTATAAATCAAGATGGTATAAAATGAAAGAAGATGCATACGATTGACACATAAGCGCAGAAACTACTTAACAGGAAACAATAAAAATCCTGAAACATCAAGCCGATGAATTTCCTAACATCTGACATCGAGCATCTGACATCTATTTAAAATGGCAAATCATCTGCAATCTCCTGCGAAGGCATCACATCGGCCGTCGCCATTGGCGCTGATGTTTGTGGTGCGGTTTGCTGAGGAGCAGAAGTAGATGCAGTCGCTCTTTCTAAACGCCATGCTTCTAATGAATTGAAATAACGGATGCCTTCCGGCCCGCTCCATTCGCGTCCGCGAAGATTAAATGAAACTTTCATTTCGTCGCCTACTTGATATGCATCTAACAATGCGCATTTATCTTGTGTAAGCTGCATACTGATATATTGGGGGTATGTGGTACTTTGGTCTGTGGTGATGACGAATTCTCTTTTCGAAAATTTATCGCTTACTTGCTGAGTATCTTTTTTTACTTTAAGTACTCCGGTCATTTCAAATGATGCCATGGTTTAATAAAATTTAGTGGACGAAGTTAAATCTATTTTGTAATTTTCAGAAAGAATTGAGATATGAAACTTTACAAATACTTATCCACGTTTTTATTGCTGTTGCTCTTCGCATGCAAAACACATTATGCGCCTGCATCGCATACGGAGAATTTATATTCCATAAAAGACAGTACAGTTTCCGATACTATATCTTCGATTGAGACTTACCTAAAGCCTTTCAGAGATAGCCTTTCAGGTATTATGAATGAAGTCATAGGCGTTGCAGACGGAGATTTTGTAAAAGAAAAACCAGGAGGCAGCCTGGGGAATATGGTAACAGATGCGATGATAGGCAAGGCTGAACAAATACTCGGGGACAAAAAAAATACTTATTTTTTATTACAAGGTAAAGAACCCAGAGGAAGCAAAGACTATAAAAATTGCTTCGTATCAATATCAAATTATGGCGGACTGCGTATTCCTGAAATTAAAAAAGGCAATATTACCAAAGGAAAAATATTTGAACTCTTGCCTTTTGAAAATGAATTGGTCATTCTTGAAATGAAAGGAGTTGTCTTATCTAAATGGTGTGATTTAATTGCGAAATCCGGAGGATGGCCAACTGCTCATTTATATTTTTCTATTCAAGATGAAAAGGCAAAAATCATTCATACGAAGAACTTTATTCCTTGGGTTAATGACTATGCAAAAGGTTATCCACCAAATGATGTCTACAATGGGTTTAATCATTCAATATATGATACGCTTAATATAAGTGAGACGTATTATGTAGCCACCAATGATTACGTAGCCAACGGAGGAGACAACTGTGATTTTTTGAAAGATCAAAAACGAATCAATACCGGAATTCTTATTCGTGATATTGTGATTGATTATATTAAAAGTAACAAAACAATTTTGCCTGATAATAAAAAAAGAATTGAATTGAAATAAATGCAAATCCCAAAATCGTACGCAATTGAAAATAAAAATCAAACAATGAAAATGAGTCATCCTCTCAACGCTCAACTCTCAACTATTTCCAGAAGAAAATTCATCAAGAACACAGCCCTCGCTTCCGGACTCCTTGCTGCAAGCCAATTTCCCTTTGATGCCTTTGCAGGAGAAGAAAAAAAACCGGCCCTCACGATCCTTCATACCAATGATGTTCATAGCCGTCTCGACCCATTTCCGATGGATGGAAGTAAATATGAAGGATTGGGTGGTGTGGTGGCAAGAGAAAAAATAATTTCAAAAATCAGAAAAGAAGAAGAACAAATGTTGCTTTTAGATTCCGGTGATATTTTTCAAGGAACACCTTATTTTAATTTCTATAGAGGTGAGCCGGAAATTAAAGTGATGAATATGTTAGGATATGAATGCGCTACAATCGGCAATCATGATTTTGATAATGGCATTGAAGGACTTGCTAATCAGTTAGTTCATGCAGAATTTCCAATTGTAAATTGCAATTATGATTTTACAAACACAATGTTAGAACATGCAATCAAACCATATACAATTATTCGAAAAGGGAAAATTAAAATTGGAATCTTCGGTGTTGGAATTGAATTGAATGGATTAGTTCCGGATAAATTATTTGGCGAAATTATTTATCACGATCCGATTGAACATGCCAATGAAACAGCTTATTTTTTGAAACATAAAAAAAAATGCGATTACGTTGTATGCCTTTCCCACCTTGGCTTTGAGTATAAGGATAAGAAAGTGTCAGATAAAATTCTTGCAAAAGAAACAGCACATATAAATTTAATTTTAGGAGGTCATACGCATACGTTTTTAGATGAGCCGTTTAAAACAAAAAATTTAAAAAATCAAGAAGTAATTGTTAATCAAGTTGGGTGGGCAGGAATAAAACTTGGTCGGATAAATATTTATTTTGATAATAAAAACGGCTACGACTACGTTTCAAATTTTACTGCTATAGATGTGAAAGAAACAAGCACATAAAAATTTTTTTTTTCAACAAAAAATTACCACTTTCGTTGTCGGGTTTACATTTCTTATACACATTGTCTGCATAAGAAAAAACAGAAAGAAATAACATAACTTAATTATATAAATTTAGTAACGATAATATGACGAAGACCTTTGATAAAATATGGGAAAATTGTTTAAAGGTAATTAAAGATAATATTAGCTGGCAGTCATATAAAACATGGTTCGAACCAATTAAAGCAGTTGCATTAGAAGATAATGTGTTGGTCATAGAAGTTCCAAGTCAGTTTTTTTACGAATGGCTTGAAGAACATTATGTAGAATTAATTGCCAAAACAATAAAGCGTGAGTTAGGAAAAAATGCACAGTTGGAGTATAGAATTTTGATGGAAAATCAAAATAAAAAAAATCCGGCTTCGGTTCGTGTGTTAGCAAGCAATCATCAGCAAGCACAGTTGAGTAATAATTATGTAGATATCCATCTTGGAAATGAACAAGGCATTAAAAACCCTTTTGTTATTCCGGGTTTGAAACGTTCGCAAATTGATCCTCAGTTAAATCCGAATCATACCTTCGATGCCTTTGTAGAAGGTGAGTGTAACCGTTTGGCAAGAAGCGCCGGTATTGCAGTCGCACAAAAGCCCGGCGGTACTTCATTCAATCCTTTGGTTTTGTATAGTTCGTCAGGTTTGGGTAAAACACATTTGGTACATGCTATAGGTAATGAAACAAAACGGCTTCATCCAAACAAAACAGTATTATATGTAAGCGCTGAAAAGTTTATTCATCAGTTTATTGAGCATTCAAAAAATCATGAGATTAATGACTTCATTAATTTCTATCAATTAATTGATGTCTTAATCATTGACGATATTCATTATTTCGCACCGGCCATTAAATCACAAGATGCATTCTTCTCTATCTTTAATCATCTTCATCAAAACGGCAAGCAATTAATATTGACAAGTGATAAGCCGCCGAAAGATTTGGATGGCATGCAGGAACGTTTACTTTCTCGTTTCAGATGGGGCCTCAGTGCCGATTTGCAAACACCGGATTTTGAAACGCGCATGGCTATACTCGAACACAAAATGCGTAACGATGGTTTAGAACTTCCTGTTGAGGTAGTGAAATACTTAGCCTACAATGTGCAAAATAATATTCGTGAAATGGAAGGAGCATTGATTTCATTATTGGCTCATTCCTCGTTGGTCAAAAAGGAAATTGATTTAGATCTTGCTAAAAAAGTATTACGCAATATTGTCAAAACATCATCGAAGGAAATTACCATCGATACGATTCAAAAAATGGTGTGCGAATATTACGAAATTACATACGATAAGCTTCAGGCTAAAACACGTAAACGTGAAATCGTTCAGGCTCGACAAATATCAATGTTCCTCGCAAAACAGTTTACAAAGAATTCACTCAAAACCATTGGCGATCATTTCGGTGGACGAGATCATACAACCGTTATTCATAGTTGTCAAACAGTAAAAGATTTAATGGATACCGATACCATGATACGTGAGCAAGTAAAAGAATTGCAACAGAAAGTGCAATTGGCAGCGATATAGCATTTACTCAGAAAATATTTTTTAAATAAGCAACCGTGTTTTTACATAAGTTCTTAATTGCACTGCTATGTTTTCTATTCTACTAGGCGGTGAAAAAATCTTTTACCCTCAACAAAAAAACTCAAACAAGGTAGTATTGTGTTGTGATGCCCAAATTATACTCAATGAAAACATACTGCCATTGTCAACTTGCAAATCAGCTGACTGACGGCGTATTTATTTTACAACATTATAGGGCAGAACAAAAAAAAGATACATCTAACAAAAAACCCTCAGTATTAATACTGAGGGTTTTTTCGACGTACTTTCTACGTGGAAGCAGAAAGTGCTATTTCTTTTTAGGAGCTGCTTTTTTTGCTGCTGCTTTTTTAGGAGCTGCTTTTTTAGGAGCTGCTTTTTTAGGAGCTGCTTTTTTAGGA
>JANNYV010000439.1:0-3115 GCA_031410275.1 Bacteroidota bacterium | reverse complement strand
CAGCACCTGTAAAACTAGTACACAAATTTCTGAACAAACGAATCTACATTCCCAAATAAAAATTGTGGGTATAAATCAGAAAATTTATTCTTTAATAACCCTCCACGTAATGGGCGTGCGGCGGGTTGCTTCATTTCTGCTGTTGTAATAGGAATTAATTCAAATTCTGCGTTCGGAAAATATTTTAAAATATTCATGGCCAATTCAACACGGTTCATCCAATCGGTACTTGCAATATGAAAAATGCCTGCATGCTCATCAATCAATAAAAAATACATGGCTCTTGCAATGTCCCAAGCATTAACAGGCGTGGCATATTGGTCTTGTGGAAGCTTAAGTATAAGTTTTTGTTTATTGATGCATTGTTCTATAATTCGAGATACAAAATTCTTATTCCGTTCTTCATTGCCATACACATTTGTTACACGAAGGATTAGATTTTTATCGGACGCCTTTAGTGTTAATTCTTCACCTTCTAATTTATGTTTTGCATACACACTTAATGGATACACTTGTGCATCCTCAGCATACGGCCCTTCATTACCATCAAATACATAATCGGTAGAAATGTATACCAATTTCGCATGTAGTTTTTCAGCAAGCAAAAGCAAATTCTTTGTCGATATCACTGTTTTCTGATAACTCTCCTCTTGATGATCTTCACAATAATCTACATGAGTCAATGCGCCACAATGAACAATTACATCAGGCTGAAAATGTTCAACGTCGAAATTATTTTCATCTAATAAATTAAGCGTATTGAAGTAAACAGTAGGCTCGGTAGGATAGCTAAAATAAGTCCCAACTACTTCACAACCTTGTTCTGTAAAATGTTTCAGACAATTACTACCAACTAAACCTGAGGCTCCTGAAATAAATATTTTCATATATTAAAATGGCGATTTAAAATCGATTAATTGTGGGAAGGCCAAATCTCGCTCCGATAGAATTGGATTCTCCACGTTCCAATCAATTCCAATACTATCAAATCGTATACCATCATCAGCTTCTTTAGAATATTCACCACTCACAAGATAAAATGTAGTGGCTGTTTTATTTAATGTACTAAACCCATGTGCAAATCCTTTAGGAATATACATGGCTTTATGATTCACAAATGACAATTCAGTTGCAACATATTGCCCATAAGTATCCGAGTTTTTTCTAAGGTCTAAAGCAACATCAAGTATTGCCCCCTCAGTACAAAACACAATTTTATCATGCTCGTAAGGTGGATGATGAAAATGCATTCCGCGTATTACACCCAATGTAGAGACTGAATAAAAACTTTCCTTCAACTCAAAATCAATTCCATATTCCTTTAATGAAGAATGATGAAATGTCTTTACAAAACTTCCCCTTTCATCATCAGCTCTGAACTGATGAATAATTTTTACAGCATCAATATTTGTGTTTTCTATCTTCATTTAATTTGCAGTTATTGGGTTAATGTGTTGCGAGTTATTGGGTTGCGAGTTATTGGGTTATTTACTTAATTTGCATTCCCTCTCAACTCTCAACTCTCAACTCTCCTCCGCATCATTTATAACATTCTCAAAGTAATCATTGATCTGTTGTATACATTTTATATCTGCCGGCGCATCATCTAAATACCATTCCACAGTCTTTTCAATAGCTGTCGTTGCATCAAATTTTGGAGCCCAGTTCAATTCATTTTTTGCTTTACTAATATCTAACATCAAGGTTGCGGCTTCGTGTGGCTTATTCGGATTGTCTTCAATTTTCAAATCCCCTCTACCTGCCTTTGCAATAGCTATCTTAGTTAGTTCTTCAACCGTTAATACATCTTCTTTATCCGGGCCCAAATTATATGATGAATTATAACGTACTTTATCATCAACCATCTTAGAAGCCAGCAAAAGGTACGCACCTAACGGCTCTAATACATGCTGCCAAGGTCTTGTGGCATGAGGGTTGCGCAATGTAACTGTTTCATTATTTTTAATTGAACGAATAATATCCGGTACAATTCTATTGTCTGCCATATCGCCTCCACCAATTACATTGCCTGCACGAACCGAAGCGACAGATTTTTGATGCTGTATTATTTTTTCATTATTAAAAAAAGAAGAACGATAGGATGATATGATAATTTCAGCAACAGCTTTGCTTGCTGAATACGGATCATATCCACCTAATTTATCAGACTCCTTAAACAAGGTATTATCATCTAAATTTTCATATACTTTATCGGTTGTAATCATCACAGCGACACATTTTTTTTCAAGGTATTTTAATGCATCCAATACATTTGCTGTGCCTTGTCCATTTACTTCAAATGTATACAACGGTTCTTTGTAACCTTGCAAAACAAGTGGTTGCGCGGCCAAATGAAAAATAAAATCAGGTTCGTAATGAAGAATTTCTTTTCTTACTCTTGCGGCATCCCGTATATCAAACAGCACACTCGATTTGCAAAGCGAATCGCCATCAATGAGATTATACAGATCATCCGGTTTTTCAGGTGCCAATGAATAGCCCTTCACATCAGCGCCTAGTATAGATAGTATTTGTAACATCCAGGAACCTTTAAATCCGGTATGCCCCGTGAGAAAAACTTTTTTTCCTGCAAAATATTTTCTAAGATAATGAATGCTTACCATTTTTTCCAAATAGGATTTGTTTCCCAAAGTTTTTCAAGTTCTTCTTTATCACGCATGGTATCCATACATTTCCAAAAACCTCTGTGCCTATGCCCAACAATTTGTTTATCCTGTGCGAGGTCATACATCGGTTGGCGCTCCCACATCACATCATCTAAGTTATCATTCGCCAAATATTTTTTTATGCCCGGTTGTAATACAAAGAAGCCCCCGTTTATCCATGTGCCACTGTCTTCAGGTTTTTCTTCAAACTGATTAACGGTACCGTCTTCCTCCATATTTACAACACCAAAACGGCTGCTCGGTTGTATTGTTGTCATGGTGCAAATTTTTCCATGTTGTTGATGAAACGAGATTAATTGATTTATATCCACATCACAAACACCATCACCATAGGTCAACATAAAAGGTTCATTATTTGTATAAGGCAATACCCGTTTCAATCGGCCACCGGTCATGGTATCAACGCCGGTATCTATCATCGTAATTTT
>JANNYV010000438.1:0-2931 GCA_031410275.1 Bacteroidota bacterium | reverse complement strand
AATGCGTATTGTGCAAAGGCTTCCCAATCAGTCCAAATTTTTTCACATTTATCTAAAGGATGATTATTTGCTGTACAACCTTCTAAAAATTTGGCCTTCATTTTTTGAAGTACATCAATTTGTTTTTTCCCCATGGCTTTCCTCAAAATATCGGCATCACCTTTCGAGAAATTTGCCAGTCGTTGTGAGAGTAACATCACCTGTTCTTGATAGACTGTAATTCCATACGTTTCTTTCAAGGTATCTTCCATTTCGGGAAGATCATATTCAATCTTTTTTCGTCCGTGCTTACGTTCAATAAATTCAGGAATATACGCAATTGGCCCCGGACGGTATAAGGCATTCATGGCAATTAAATCCTCAATATTATCAGGCTTTAATTCCTTTAAATATTTTTTCATCCCTGCTGATGCAAATTGAAATGTTCCCTCTGTATCGCCTTCCTGGTAAAGCTTGTAGGTCTTTGCATCGTCGAGTGGAATGGTATCAATATCAATGACAAGCTCATGATTTTCTTTAATCAAAATTAATGCATCCCTTATTATACTTAAGTTACTCAATCCTAATACGTCAATTTTTATAGCTCCGGCTTCTTCTACCACATTGCCGGAAAATTGAGTCACATATAAATCAATATCTTTTTGTTTACACAAAGGCATAATCTCCATCAAATCTTTCGGACCAATGATAATACCTGCGGCGTGTATGCCTGTATTTCTAACTGTCCCTTCCAATTTTTCCGCTTCATGCAGTATCTCCGCTTTTAAATCCACACCATTATAATAACCTTGCAAGGCTTTAATACTTTGAATTTCCTCTGCCGAAATATTCTCTCTTTTTTGCATTTCCTTATCTGTCAAATGCAATATTTCATTTAATGAAGTCCCGGGTCTGTCAGGAACTAATTTCGCCAGCATATTACTTTCTTCCAAAGGCAAATCCATTACACGGGCCACATCTTTGATACTACTTTTCGCCGCCATCGTACCATATGTGATAATATGTGCCACCTGATTTTTACCATATTTATCCACGATATATTCGACCACCTTTCCTCTGCCAATATCATCAAAGTCAGTATCAATATCGGGCATACTGGCACGCTCAGGATTTAAGAAACGCTCAAAAAGTAAATTGTACTTTAATGGATCAATTGTGGTGATACCGATACAATAAGCCACTACGGAACCGGCAGCAGATCCTCTTCCCGGGCCAACAATCACACCTAATTTTTTTGTAGAAATAATAATGTCTGATACAATTAAGAAGTAGCCTGCAAAACCCATTTTACGAATCACACCTAATTCAAATTTCAATCGTTCATCTAATTCCGGTGTAAAAATCCCGTATCGAATTTTCGCTCCCTCAAAAGCCATAAACTCTAAATAATCATCTTGTGTTGTGAAAGGTGGAGGGACCGGAAAATTAGGCAACAACAAATCATTCGTCACACTCACCAATTCTACCTTGCTCACAATTTCATTCGTATTATCGATGGCCGCAGGTATATCACTAAACAACTCCGTCATTTGTTCAGTGGTTTTAAAAAAGAATTGATTATTATAAAAAGCAAACCGTTTATTTTTTGCTTCTACATCATCATCTCCAAATTCCTTCATCTTCGGTGTGCTTTGCAACTCACCTGTATTTACACAAAGCAAAATATCATGGGCATTGCTATCATCTTCTTCTACATAATGTGAATCATTACTGGCAATGACTTTCACATTATACCTCGCTGCCAATTTCAATAATTCAACATTCACTTTATTCTGATCAGGAATATCATGACGCTGAAGTTCTACATAATAATCTTCTCCAAAAATATCTAACCACCATTTAAATTCTTTTTCACCTGCCTCAATACCATCTCTTAAAATGGTTCGTGGCACCGAAGCACCCAAGCAACAAGTCGACGCAATTAATCCTTCATGATATTGCAAAATCAATTCCTTATCTATACGCGGATACTTGCCATACAAACCTTCTGTGTATCCAAGTGAACAAAGTTTGATTAAATTTTTATAGCCTTGCTTATTTTTTGCCAACAATAACTGATGATAACGAACATCTTTTTGCTCTTTTGTAAACTGTTGTTTGTGCCGGTTTTCAACCACATAAAATTCGCAACCCACAATGGGCTTCACCAATAAATTTCCATTTTCATCTTTATATTTTTTTGCTTCTTTTACAAAATCAAACACACCAAACATATTGCCATGATCGGTAATCGCAATCGCAGGCATTTGATCAGCCAATGCTTTTTTGAAAAGTTTTTTAATACTGCTCGCGCCATCGAGCAATGAATACTGCGTGTGATTATGTAAATGAGAAAATTGCATGAAGAAAAAAGTTGGGTATCAAAAGTAAGGAATGCGTATTTCAGTCAATTAAAAAGTTATGTACATTGTTAAATACAGATGTTAGATGTCAGATGTTAGGAATGAAAGAGTCTCTAAATTGTTTGCTTGCCATTAAAATTTAAAAATACAATTTGGGGCTATCAGCAGCAGAATCAATATCAGCATTAGTTCCGGCTATCCGCTGCAATCTCCCGCTCAAAGCAGCGGGAGTATTTCCGCTACTATCCGGCTGCCTTTGAGCTTTTATTTCATACTTCAACTTTTTGAATTTCAGCTTGGTTTCTATCCCCGCAAACTGAAATTTGGAACATGTATAAAATAGTTTCTACTGGTTGAAATAAATTCCGATGCAAGTAAAATAATTTCCAACACGTTTGATTGGAATTAGCGCAAAATTTATCAAAATCAAAATTACAGGTGTCGAACCTTGATTCGTGTATTCAAAAAGCGATTGAAGTTTCTCTTAAACTGAATACTGTATGGGGTTCCAGCGATTACGTTGAAAAACAAAAATTGCAATTTCTTATCTTTCCTGAAGGAATTAAATATAACAAGGAAAAAGACGAGT
>JANNYV010000437.1:0-2242 GCA_031410275.1 Bacteroidota bacterium | reverse complement strand
AGCATCTCGAACATGGTATGATGATACGTATCAACACCAACTTCTTCAAGGTCGTTATGCTCGGCAACTGGAGTTTTGGTGATTATTTTAAAGAAGAAGCGATTGCCTGGAGTTGGGAATTATTGACCGATGTTTTGAAATTAGAAAAGGACCGTTTGTATGTTTCTATTTTTGAAGGCGATGAAAAAGAAGGGATCCCAAAAGATATAGAAGCTTTTGAAGAATGGAAAAAAGTAACCACTGAAGACAGGATTTTATTGGGAAATAAAAAAGATAATTTTTGGGAAATGGGTGATACAGGTCCATGTGGGCCTTGTACTGAAATACATATTGACATGCGAAGCAAGGAAGAACGAGCGTTGGTTTCCGGTGCAAGTTTAGTGAATGCCGATCATCCACAGGTAATCGAAATTTGGAATAATGTATTCATTCAATTCAATAGGAAAAAAGATGGTTCATTAGAACCCCTGCCTGCAAAACATGTAGACACCGGTATGGGTTTCGAACGATTGGTGCGTGCCTTGCAACAAAAAACTTCGAACTATGATACCGATGTGTTTACACCAACGATTGAAGCCACAGAAAAAATTGTCAATAAAAAATATGATTTCAGTGATAGCAAACAAGCTATTGCATTTCGGGTGATAGCCGATCATATACGGGCTATCAGTTTTACGATTGCAGATGGTCAATTGCCTTCTAACACGGGCGCAGGTTATGTGATACGAAGAATTTTGCGTCGTGCGGTCAGGTATTATTTTTCATTTTTAGAATATAAGCAACCCTTGTTGAGTCAATTACTTCCTTTATTGGCTGCGCAATTTGAACATGTATTCCCGGAATTGAAACAACAAGAAGCTTTTGTGCAGAAAGTTATTTTTGAGGAAGAGAATGGATTTCTACGAACCTTAGACAGCGGCTTAAAACGTATAGATGATTATTTCAATATTGAAAATGTGAAAAAAGAAATTGATGGACAAGTTGCATTTGAATTATCTGATACGTACGGGTTCCCATATGATTTAACCGCATTGATTGCAAGCGAAAGAAACTGGACAGTTGACGAAGCAGGTTTTAAAACCGCATTGCAGGAGCAAAAAACTCGTTCACAAAAAGATTCGATAGTAGATAAAGAAGATTGGATTATTGTGAATGAGAGCCTGTCTACAAAATTTGTCGGGTACGATGTTTCTGAAATAAAAACAAGAATTACGAAGTATAGAAAAGTAAGTGCGAAAGGAAAAGAACAATATCAATTGGTATTGGAAGAAACTCCTTTCTATGCCGAGAGTGGCGGACAGGTAGGGGATACAGGAGAGTTGATAGTTGATAGTTGTCAGTTGATAGTGACCGACACGAAAAAAGAGAATGATTTAATTATACATTTTGTCGATGAAATTATGGCCGATTTAAGTGGAGTGGTCATTGCAAAAATTGATACATCGGGTCGAAGGAAAATACAACGTCATCATACGGCGACTCACCTATTGCAGGCGGCATTGCAACAAGTATTAGGGAAACATATTGCACAAAAAGGAAGTTTGAATAATGCGGATTATATGCGTTTCGATTTTTCGCATTTTGCCAAAGTGAGTGATGAGGAACTTGCAATAGTTGAGAAAATGGTCAATCAAAAAATACGGCAAAACATTCCTGTGGTGATTCATACCTTGCCAAAAGATGAAGCGATGAAACTCGGTGCGATGGCCTTATTTGGAGAAAAATATGGCGATGTGGTTCGGGTGGTGATTATTGATCCCAACTATTCAATAGAACTTTGCGGAGGTACACATGTAGCGAATACCGGTGAGTTGGGCATTTTTAAAATAACGAGTGAAAGTGCCATTGCCGCAGGTGTTCGTCGTATTGAAGCGTTGGCAGGTTGTAAGGCAGAAAGCTATATCAATACTCAATTGAAACAATTGGATACGATTAAAACCCAATTTAAAAATCCGAAAGATGTAACTAAAAGTATTGAGGCCTTACTTGACGAAAAAAATAATCTTCAAAAGCAATTAGAGCGATTAGAAGCAAAAGCACTGATCGGAATACGAAATGAATTAATGCAGAAGATAGAAATGATTCCGTCATTACGAGGCACTAATCAATCTGCCATTTCTTTTATAGGGGACATCATTGAAGTTGGCAATGCGGATGCCCTTCGTAAAATTTCATTTGATTTAAAAAATGAATTGAAAGCACCTTATGTTGTTTGTCTTGTTGCAAATATTGGCGGCAAGCC
>JANNYV010000436.1:0-8181 GCA_031410275.1 Bacteroidota bacterium | reverse complement strand
AAAATATTTTTTTTCATAGTGTGAAAGTAGGCATTTAAAGTTGAAATAGATGGGAGATATGAGATTTGAGATGAGAGATAAGAGATATGAGATAAGAGATATGAGATATAAAATTATGAGATTCTTGCGGCGAATGTATTCAAAGCTATTAGCCATCAGCTAATAACACCGACCATCAAATTCCAAGAATTTATTTATATTAGCGTTCTAATTTTCACTCATGAGCAAAAAGAATAAACATATTCCCAAAAGTATTTCGAATGATGCTTCGGAAACAACAAAAGAGAATATTGCGGCCACTGCAAAAACCTCCATCAATCAATCGGAAAATAATGCAAGCTTTTGGCAAAAATTGACACAGGGTAAAATGCCCTATATCATTATTTCTATTTTGGGCCTGGTCCTTTACGCAAACACATTCAATCATGAATATGCCCTCGATGATGATTTGATTGTCTGCGGAAACACTTACGTATTGCGAGGTGTAGACGGTATCGGTGACATCATGAAGAATGATATTTTTGACAGTTACAACAAATCACTCAATGCCGAAGCGAATTTGGCAGGTGGTCGTTTTCGTCCGTTTTCATTAGCGACTTTTGCTATTGAACAAGAATTTATTGGCACTATGCCCGATGGTATTAAAGATGATTCATGGGATCTTAATAAAAATAAAATACAAGACGCCAATGAAGATATCAATCATGATGGTGTATTCAATGACAAAGACCCAAAGACAAAAGGAATGGCGTTCCGTCATATCAATAATGTGCTTTTATATATTTTAAGTGTTTGCCTTCTTTATCTGTTTTTAAGCCGTTTCTTTTTCATAGAAAATAAATTGCTGGCCCTGCTTACTGCTATTTTATTTTTGGCGCATCCTATTCATACCGAGGTCGTCGCCAATGTTAAAAGCCGGGATGAAATTTTATCTCTCATGTTTATGATTTTGACCATGCATTTTAGTTTCTTATATGTCGAAACAAAAAAAATGAAGAATTTAATTTGGGCATTGGTATGTTATTTTATTGCCTTGCTGAGTAAAGAATATGGAGCCACTTTATTAATCATCTTACCGGTCTCATTATACGTGTATTACAAGAAATTTAAATTCTCCGATGTGCCGGCCTTACTGATTGGATTGGTCATCACCTTCGGTATTTATTACGCCATGCGAAGCAGTGTGGTACTTGGCTTGGGCGACAATGCCAAACAAGATGCTGAGTTACTCAACAATCCGTTTATGAGTGCGACGGCCATACAGGCTATTGCCACAAAAATATTTATCAATCTAAAATATTTTATTTTATTGCTCATGCCGATGACCCTGAGTTGCGATTATAGTTACAATGTAATCCCGTTTAGAACGTTCGCAAATCCTGAAGTATGGTTGAGCCTCGTCATCTTAATTGGTTTAGCGGTAGCAACAGTCATCACATTGCGCAAACGAAGTTGGTTAGTCATTCCGCTATTATTTATTTTAATGCATTTAATTCTTATCAATAATTTCTTATTCAATATCGGTGCCACCATGGGCGAACGTCTCGTGTATCATTCTTCATTCGGTGTTTGCATTTTAATTGTATACGGTTGGTATTATTTATTTAATAACATCATAAAAGTAAACCCGCAATATGTAACGTTCGCTTTATTGCCCCTCATTGCTTTCTATAGTATTAAAACAATTGCACGAAACCCTGCATGGAAAAATAATCAGACCTTGTATTTGACTGATGTAAAAAGTTATCCGAACAGTACCATGCTCAATGGCAATGCCTGTATTTCATTATTCGATATGAGCAATATGCCTATCAATAAAGCCAGAGAAAAAGGCTTACTCGACAGCGCGAATATGTATGGATTGAAAGCGTTGCAATTACACCCCGGTTATTTTTATACGCATCTAAATTTGGGTTTGGTGAAAGCCAAACAGGGTGATATGGATAGCGCCACCTATCATTGGTTGAAGGCAAGAGAAATGTCGCCGTATGAAAAAAAATTACCGGAATTTTTAGATGGCTCGGCTGCATACTATTATAACAAAGGTGTGAATTTTGTCAACCAAAATCAATATCAAGATGCCTTGACTCAACTGAATAAAGCGCATGAAATAAAACCAAACGACCACCGGCCTTTATATTATCTCGGGCTCACCTATTACAAAATGAATAATTTTTCGAAGGCCAAAGAAATGTGGAGCAAGGGATTATCATTTGCGCCGAATGATTCTGTGCTGCAAAATTCTGTGAAGTCAGTGGCAAACTATTAATGAATAAGATAATAATCATTCCATCACATGTATAAAATAGCCTTTCAATATCATTCTTTGGGCGTGCCCCCAAAGCGTCCTGTTGGCAAAGAAAGTTTTTCCAAGGATATGGTTCTTGCCGATTTGCCAACAGGGCTGCCTAGGGGTCGGGCTATTCGCTGCAAGGCCCTCCCAAAGCCTCGGGCGCTTTCCGCTACTATCCCTCACGCTCCTCAATTCATGTGTACCGCGATTTGCCAAATTCTCAAAAATCATGTTGAACATTTTTCGATAGCACGATGAAACAACATAAGAAAGAAGAACGCATCATAGCAACAGAAACCCAAACAACAAATTCTGTTTGGAATAAATTGACAACAGGTTTTATGCCTTATGCAATGATTGCCATACTTGGACTTATATTATATGCTAACACATTTCATCACGAATTCGCCTTAGATGATGAATTGATTATTTGTGAAAATTCCTATGTGCTTCGTGGTGTCGATGGATTGGGCGATATTTTTAAAAGTGATATTTTCGACAGCTATTACAAATCGATTCATGCTGAAGCGAATATGTCCGGAGGTAGATATCGCCCATTTTCACTCGCCACATTTGCCATTGAGCAGCAGTTTATCGGCACCTTATCGGATGGTATTAAAGATGATTCGTGGGACATCAATAAAAATAATATCGGCGACGCCAATGAAGATATCAATCATGATGGTGTTTTTAATGTGAAAGACACAAAAACAAAAGGCATGGCCTTTAGGCATATCAATAATGTATTGCTGTATATACTGAGTGTTTGTATACTCTATTTATTTTTGAGCCGGTTTTTTTTCAAGGAAAACAAATTACTCGCCTTGCTTACTGCCTTGCTTTTTCTGGTTCATCCCATTCATACTGAAGTCGTCGCCAATGTAAAAAGCCGGGATGAAATTTTATCATTGATGTTTATGGTGCTGACTCTTCATTTTAGCTTTTTATATACAGAAGCTAAAAAAATGAAACATTTATTATGGGCCCTGATTTGTTTTTTTATTGCTTTATTGAGTAAAGAATACGGCGTCACATTATTACTTATAATACCGGCTTCATTGTATGTGTATGATCAGCATTTTAAATTCTCAAATGTGCGTCCTTTGTTGCTTGGATTACTCATTACATTTGGAATTTACTTTGCAATACGCAGCAGCATAGTAATCAGTTTAGCTGATAATGCAGTTCAAGACAACGAGCTATTGAATAATCCTTTTATGAGTGCGACAGCCGAACAAGCAATGGCAACCAAATTATTTATTCATCTTAAATACTTTATTTTACTCCTCACGCCTTATTCATTAAGCAGCGATTATAGTTACAATGCCATTGCATTTCGAACCTTTGCCAACCCTGAAGTGTGGTTGAGTATTGTACTATTAACTGGATTCGTGATTGCAATAATTGTTGCTTACCGTAAACGAAATTGGCTGTTGATTCCCTTGTTATTTATGTCACTTCCTATTTTGTTAATCAATAATTTCTTCTTCAATATTGGTGCAACTATGGGTGAACGGTTTGTGTATCACTCATCGCTCGGAATGTGCATTTTGCTTGTCTATGGTTTGTATTATATAATGACAGTTGTAGTTAAAACAAAACCTCAATACGTTGTACTCGCATTGCTGCCGGTATTTATTTTATACAGTATCAAAACAATCGCCCGTAACCCGGCCTGGAAAAATAATGTCATCCTTTATTTAACGGATGTCAAAACATACCCAAATAGTATGATGCTGAATAGTAACGCGAGCGTTTCGCTTTTCGATTTGAGTGCTATGCCTGCTAATGAATCGCGCAAGAAAGGATTGCTCGACAGTTCAAATATGTATGGATTAAAAGCCCTGCAATTAAATCCGCGGAATTATACCACCTATTTAAATCTTGGTCTTGTGAAAGCTACCCAAGGCGATATGGATAGCGCCACCTATCATTGGCTCAAAGCAAAAGAACTTTCTCCGAATGAGCAACGCTTGCCGGGGCTTTTGCAAATTTCAGCTTCCTATTATTATAACAAAGGAGTTGATTTTTATACGGTACAAAAGTATGATGAGGCTTTGGTGTTTTTAAATATTGCCAATAAATTGGGACCGCGAGATCCTACGCCTTACTATTATTTGGGAATGGTATATAACGGTCAAAAGAAATTTTCTCAAGCAAAGGAAATATGGAGTAAGGGTTTGTCATTTGCTCCGAATGATAGTTCTTTGCAGATGGTATTAAAGGAAATCAAGAATTAGTAAGAAATTAAACGAAATTATTTTTCTATGAATAAAAAAAACAAAACAGTTCAGACAAAAGAACAGGTTGCAAGTACGTCAATAAAGAAACAACCTATTGCTCAGGAAAAAAATGATTTTGTTATTGCGCAAGATCAACCCGATTCTGTGTGGGCTAAAATAAGTACGGGTTGGATACCTTATATCATTATTGCTGTTCTCGGATTAGGACTTTATGTCAATACCTTTCATCATGAGTTTGCGTTAGATGATGATATTATTATATGTAAAAATGAACATGTCTTAAAAGGAATTGGCGGCATGGGTGATATTATGACCAAGGATGTATTTGATAGTTATTATAAGTCAATGAACCTCACAGCACAATTGGCGGGTGGACGTTACCGGCCTTTTTCTGTAGCAACCTATGCCATTGAACAAGAATTTATCGGCACCTTACCGGAAGGTTTGAAAGCAGATTCATGGGATGTAAATAAAAATAAAATACAAGATCCGAATGAAGATGTGACGAAAGATGGCTTATGGACAGACAGAGATTTTAAGGTCAGAGGAACCATGTTGCGGCATGTCAATAATGTGTTGCTTTATATTTTAGGTGTCAGTATGATTTTTATGTTTCTCAGTCGTTTCTTTTTTAAAGAAAATAAATTTTTGGCTTTGTTGACGGCCTTGCTGTTTTTAGCACATCCTTTGCATTCAGAAGTAGTGGCCAATATGAAGAGCCGCGATGAAATTTTGTCTTTAATGTTTATGGTGCTGACTTTATATTTTAGTTTTCTGTATGTTGAATCAAAAAACAAGAAGCATATTATTATCGCCTGTATCACGTATTTTATTGCCTTGCTGAGCAAAGAATATGGGGCTTCATTACTCATGATAGTACCTTTAGGATTGTACGTATATTATAAAAAATTACAGTTCTCAGATATTATTTTATTAATGGGTGGTTTAGTCGTAACCTTCGGTATTTATTATTTTATACGAAGTGGTGTTGTGCTGAATCTAAGTGACAGCAGTGTGCAGGATAGTGAGTTGCTCAACAATCCTTATTTATTGGCGACCGATGCGCAAGCCAGTGCCACCAAGGTATTCATGAATTTGAAATATTTTATTTTATTGTTATATCCATATGCGATGAGTAGCGATTATAGTTATAATGTGATTCCTTATAAGGAGTATTCAGATATCGGAGTAATTTTAAGTATACTTCTTTTAATAGGTTCTGCAGCCGGATTAATCATTGCAATTCGTACGCGAAGTTGGTTGGCCTTCCCGATTATATTTGCGTTGGCTCATTTATGTTTGGTCAATAATATGTTCTTTAATATTGGTGCTACCATGGGTGAACGATTGGTGTATCATACTTCATTAGGCACTTGTATATTGATGGTGTTCGGATTATATTATTTGTTTACAAAAGTCTTTAAGATGAATGGTAATTTAATTGCCGTTGTTTTATTGCCTGTTATTGCATTATATAGTTTTAAAACCATTGAACGAAACCCTGCATGGAAAAATGATTTCACTTTAACCTTAACGGATGTCAAAACATATCCGAATAGTATTATGCTCAATGGCAATGCCTGCAACCGTTTGATAGAAATGAGCGAATACCCGAAAAATGCGAAAGTAGCAAATGCCTATCTCGACAGTGCAGCTAATTACGGACGCAAAGCATTAAAATTGCATCCCGGATATGTAACCACCTATATGAATATGGGGATGATTAAATTTAAACAACAAGATGTAGATAGTGCTGCTTCGTATTGGGATAATGTGATTCGTTTATTCCCGACACATCCGAATGTTCCGCAAATCAGGCAAACCTTGTTGATTGGTTATTCAAATAAAGCAAACGATTATCTGAAAGTAAATAATTTGAATGGTGCACTTCCTTTATTATTGAAAGCCTATAAGTATACACCGGAGAATCCTAAACTAAATTATGATATTGGAACCGTATACTCGGCGATGCAAAATCCGGCGAAAGCAAGAGAGTATTGGAGCAATGGATTGCGTTATGCACCCAATGATCAGAATTTGTTGAATGCAATGAATAGGTAGTTTGATAATTGATAGTTGATAGTTGGCAGTTGAGAGTTGAGAGTTGAGAGTTGAGAGTTGAGAATTGAGAGATGAGAGTTGAGAGTTGAGAGCGAAGCGCAAATTAAATCAAACGCCGTTACTATTATTTGATATCAGCATAATTGTTACCTTTGTTTAGATGAGTTGAAGTAGAACCTTGATTTAATTCATAATCACTAAGCATCCAATGAAGAAAATTAAATTTGTAAGCCTCCTATTATTGGTATTTATTTCTGAATGGACATTCGCACAATCAGGCCCGTATGTTATTCCGTCCTTTGTTTGGGGACACAACTTTAGCAATGCAAATTCTGAAATCAATCAAACAGTCTATCACAACGGATATTTATTTACAGTTGGCAGTTACGATTCGAGCAATTTTGTTTTTGGTTCTGTCACACTAGCACATGTTGGAGGAACTGATTTGTTTATTGCAAAATGGGATACACTCGGCAACATGATATGGGCAAATAATATCTCAGGAGTTGGAAACGAAACGCATCCTAGAATACAAATCGCTTCGAATAATGAAATTATTGTAGCAGGTAATTCCGCTTCACCCACTTTGCAAATAGGTACAACTAATTTAATTAACCCTGATACACTAAGTTTATTTTATTGCAAATTAGATTCGACCGGCAATTTTATATCAGCATATAATTATCCAAGTTTTCCTTTGAATGATATGTGCCTTGATTATAATAATGATATCTATGTTGTTGGCAGAAATCAGAGTTTAAATACTATGGGCGGTAAAATGATAAAGCTAGATAACATAGGAATGATTGATTGGACAAGAACATTTCCTGCATTTGCTGGTATTGAAAACATTGAGTATTCCGCAATAGATAGTACAGTTGTTATTTTTGGTAGTTATAGTGACACGTTACAAATTGACACCTTGCATATAACTCCCTTCTTTAGCCCAATTGGTAATAGTAATATGAAATATTTATCAAAGCTAAAATTGGATTCAACTGCAGTATGGCTTGTTAGTTGTCTAAATAATTATTACACCACTCTTGAATCCGGTTATTTGGATCATATGTATATAATTCCTCAAAATGGTAAAATTATTGACGGATTTTATGATAATCATTGGTATTCAATTGGCGGCCCATTTTCAGAGGGATTTGTTCAATCATTTCTCTCACAAGGGGCATTCAATAATACAATTCTTTATCAAACTGGTCCTATTTCAGTTGGAGGGATACAGAAAGTCTTTGGTCAAATAGTAGGAGATGGGAATAAAATTTTCATTACAACACACGATGCTAACAACCCTCAAGGGATCGTCTCAACTTATAATTTGAGTACTCTTACAAATGAAAAAAATTACTACATGGAAATTAATTCGAACAGTGGATGTATGACACCTTCCGGTAGTTTTTATTTTGGTGGAGGTAGTTTGCCACCTTATCATTATAGCTTTGGGAAGCTAGGCAATTATTCTGGATTGGTAATAGCTAATTCTATGAATAATGTGAATACTTGACCGACTAAATCGTGGAGGTATACGGAGAAGGCGACGAAATTTATGTTTACGGCGAGCAGCATCAGCTC
>JANNYV010000435.1:0-5422 GCA_031410275.1 Bacteroidota bacterium | reverse complement strand
CATTAGAAATATTTGTCATTTTATATCCATAATCAAACGCAACACTCGGTGCTTTTTCATTGTCAGAAAGTTTTGTTTGAAAACTTGCTCCGGCACTGATTCCTGTAAAAAAAGTGGTCGTGAGTTCTTTACTTGTAATATCTGTTTCATATCTGTATGCAGCCCTCAACATAAATTTTTCCTGATATGCATACTCAAGTCCTGCACCAATCCAATCGCTACTATACGCATTTGAAATAAAACTTATCACCGGTGTTAAACGATGTTTGGGCGTTCCTTTTTTATCGCCTTCAGCCGCTGCTGTCTTCTTTTCATCTAAATAAAAATCATATCCGACACCAATGCTTAATTGAGACGGTAATGCAAATTTCTCGGAACGTTGTTGTACTGTCACAACCGTCGCAAAATCCGGAGCTACTCCATTAAAACTAAAGCCATCACCCGAAAACCGGAGGTTGGTACCAACATTACGAAGGGTAATACCAAGATGCAAATTATCGCGCTTACCATTGGTATATTGAACACCCGCATCGAAACCAACTGCACTTGCATGAATATTACTGATCGATTGATTGATGTATGTTACACTCAATCCGGCAGCCATATTTTTTGAAAATGTATGCCCCAAACCAAAAGACATATTCAAAAATGAGGGTTTGTATGTTCCGATACCACCTTCAGGAGAAGCTGTTGTACTAATAGGTATTTCACCATAACCAAAGCTCATGATGTTTACACCTAATACACCTGCGTCGCCCAAATTGTACCCAACAGCAATATCACTGATACTCATTCCTGTTCCGGCGAGGTAACGTGTATGTGCTAATCCGAGTTCTGTTTGATTGATACTCGCAAGCCCTGCCATATTGCATTTCATTGCTTCTATGCCATGCACATTTGCACAATTCAACCCAAAAAGTCCGCTTGATCGACCCCATGGATTCAATAAAAGTTCACCGGCTGCCGCTTGTCCAACCCTGTCTTTATTTCCTGCTATTACTGTTGACGCAATCAAAAATATCATTGCAGTCAGTATTGTTTTTTTATTCATCATAGTTATCAAAATTCGTAATTAGTAAATTTAGAAGCTTGTAATATCAATTGGTCTCATCGCACCGAACCATTTCACAATAGTTTCACCTATTCCATCTAAGGATACATGCACTAAGTACATGCCACTGGCAATTGGTATTCCTTTATCATTTTTAATATCCCAATCCACAAAGTTTGTTTTAGAATCATTCTTGCGAATCGTTTTAATTAAAACACCGTCTGTTGTGAAAATTTTAATGGTGGCTTTATCAGGTAAATTAATAATGCGCACTTTATTCTCCAATCGTTGCTCTTCATACTCAGAATAAGCATAATAAGGGTTCGGTACGACATTAATACGTTTGAATATTTCATCATGATTATTGGTATAATCATTTCGGCCATCACCCAATTTTGCAGGCGCAATATCTGTTGTACTGAATGAGTAAAGAGGCCATCCATTATTTCTCAATAAATTAGAGTCAGTGGTGGCATATGGCGAATATTGAGCATAAGGACGTGTTACTCTGATTTTCACTTTTGCTGTATTTGGAATAAATCCTTTTGCTATTGATGTAAATGCAGAACCAGTTCTCAATCGAGGTACACCCACCCACATCATCGTTTTGAATGCATCTCGTAATGTTGGTTGTGTACCACTTCCGTATGTTCTAAGCTTACCGGCCAACCAGGCCCCTTCATCATATTTCATACGCGAAATATAAATAATATGTTTACCGGCCCATTTCGATTTAAAGCTAACAGGATCGACCGCTCTGTTACTAGGGTTCCAAAGCATATCATTTCCGTTATCTTCCGCATTAAATGATTCTTCCCCAAATACAATATTTAAACGTTCACCGGTTTCAATATTTATTGCATATCCAGGGAACATACTCATACCGCTATCAGTAGTACTCGTTGAATATATAGGTTTCCCGGTATTATCAGCATCCCCATTCCAACCCAAATGTCTGCGAAGGCTATATTTATAAGCACCACCTTCGGCGACAGTTACAGAGCCAACATTATCAGTCATTTCTATAACCGGGCAACGGGTCCATTTACTTTTGTCAGAGGTAAATACTAAATCAATGCTGTACACATTTTGTAATTTATTTACTGCTCTATCACCGGTACCATACATAAGTCCCCAACCACATTCGTCCAAATTTAAATTTGTTACCAAATTATAAGGGCCAAAAGTTCCATTTACTACTTTCTCAAAAGTCTGCGCCTGATCTGGATTATTTAAAATTAAAGGGTTAGGTGGCGATGGAGCAGTATTATCATAATCCTTCAATTCACATGTAGATAAACCCGGAATAGAACCTGAAAATTCACTACCGGCACGTATCCAATTATTAAATGATTCACCATCTGCATCGGCAATACCGGACAACCATGCATTATTAATATCATCGAATGCAACACTCGACGTTATTAAACCATTTTCCTGACTGATTCGATTATCACCCGGACGTATTTGTTGTACTGCCCCTCCTGAAATTCCCCAATCAAATTGAACATCCTTATTTTTAGCAGGGTCAAATTGTTTGTATTTACGTAAATACTTCTCACTAAACTGATTTACCGCTACCTCATTGTATACAGTATCATCACCCGTCACATTATTTACTCTGCGTACAAACCAATGAGTGTAATTTCCGACAGCACCATTAAATACTTCTCCCGTGGTTGTTTGAACAAATGAATCTACTTTAAAGTAAACTTCATAATTACCTGGTTTAATACTATCCGGATTTACGACTGCCATTCCCATAGGTCCTGCGTTAGGTTTGTATGTTGGGTTTCTGCTCATATAGGTTGGCCCTTGCAAGGCTTCTTCTTCGGAAGCTTCTGTCAATTCCATCGCAGTTCCGTTATTCCCAATTCCTTCTAAACGCTTTAATTGAAGACCTGTACCAAATTCAGCATAAGTTTGAAAATATAAACTGTCCGTTGCAGGATGAGGCATCGCCTTAATTATTTTAATTGGCTGCTCCTTACCATCTGTTCTACTTTCTAAATATTGCTTATCCTGCGTAGAATCAGTTTTTGTTGCATCAAAATCTCTGAAATTATTGAAGCCATAAGCGACCACTACATAATAGTAATACTTATAATTGACCAAACTTTTTGATGACCCGCTTGCGAATGCATCTTGGCCTAATTCAAATGAATGCGTGATTCCTTTATCCGTACCTTCTACCATCAACTTCGGTACAAAATAGGTAGCTGTTATATCGGCACTTTGTTCATGATTTAGAATTTGCTTGACACCATTTTTCTTATCGCATTGAAACACCAATCTAGCCTTATCAGTATTTACAGAACCATCTTTGCTTCGGATATCAGAAAGTGCTACAGAACTATTTAATAATTGATATACAAGATATCCCTCAAATTTATAAATAGAGTCGGCATATCCGGCATTAATAGCTTTTTTAGAAACTTCGATATATTTCTTATTACTCATATTCGTACCATAACCTTCTCCAAAATTATTCGATGATGGTAGGTTATCCATATCAAATACCAAACGCTTATCAAGTGGTTGCACCACTACATAAGGCGCTTGTGGACCGAATGGTAATTTGAAATTATTATTAAATAAATCTTGTGCTTTATCATCGCAAATTTGAATCTTAGAAAAGCAAGCCGATTTACCACCACCTACGTTAGGTACCCATACAGCACCAATAGTAATATTACTCGCAGCTGCTCCTTTCTTCAAAGGGAAAGGACCTGAGGAGTGAATGAAACGACGGTCACCTTGTGTATTACCGCAACCAACTTCTGTCCAACCTCCTTTACATGGGTCTCCATAGAATATAAATTTAGTCGGATTCCCTGGACCCCTTGCATCACAGCCCGTTGTAAATGCCTGACCATCTTTCCAAAAACCAGTTATGTATTGATAATAATCATCCAAGACATCCGGATTACCGGTTGGTAGGCCTTGATCATTATTATAATATGTAAATACAGTCATTTTTAGTTCGGTATCTTTTTGAGATACGGTATTAAAATAAGTAGGTCCCTGAAAATAATCAACACCCACCATAGGTATTTCAAATCCGTAACCGCCGGAACCTTCGTCATAGCTATCTCCATTATATAATATTCCCAATCCACGTGAAGTATCACAACCCACAAAATCATCAAATGCTCCACCCAAATCCGCATCACACCATGTTGCCATATAGGTATCATCTAAATCAAAGGCGCTTAAACTTTTTATTTTGTAATTGTAAAACGTGGCTTCATTTAAACAATCATTGGTTGCAAAGGCAAAGGCACCTGCACGTATTTCGAGGTTCATCGACTCTGAAGTTGTTTCTGATTTTGCATCCCCTTTATCATTAAAAATCCACCAAATATATTGGTCTCCAGAAATTTTAGGGTAATCACCATGTTTCCAGTTATAATCATCTCCATCATTCGGCATTACATCCACAAATTCAGCCAAATCTTGATGATATACCGGCATTGTCCCCCCGGTCGCAGTTTTAATTCCATTGTTTCCTTTCGCAGGCCACTCTTTAATGATATCCGGTATCAAGGCCTCATTCGTTTTAATAGCGTTGACAACTGCAAGCGAATCTACCGCAGGGTCTAAGCCGGTATAATAGCCTCTAAACTTACTGACATCCGATGCATTAATTTTCCAAAATCTATCCCAATCTGCGCAGGTTTGAAAATCAACGCCGGTTGTTGCCGGATCTAAAGGGCCTGTCCAATAATCATTACCGCTTTGACGGTATGTTTGTGCAGCTACTCTGATTGCACCACCGGCAGCGGCATCTTTACCACCAATCCATATAGACCCGGCAAACAATGAATTTTTATTACTTCCCTTTGGCACTTCGTATGAGGCTGTTGCTGTTGGAATATCCCACCACATATCACCTCCATTCATTAAATGCGCTCTTACGTTATTGACATCCAAATCAATAACAGCGGTTGTTGCATTACAACCGGCGGCTGTTTTCTGCAAGCCCTTTACTCTTTTCACAACACCTACATTCGGCATTGCTGAGGCTGCGCCTCGGTATTGCCGCCGACGCGGTGGTTTTGCTGTCCGGTGCGATGATGGACAAGATCAGCATGCCCCTCCTGCGGGCCTGGATGGAGATATTGGCGCGGTCGCCCAAGGCGGTTCTGGTGCTGTATCCCTTTGCGCCGAACTGGAACCGTCCGTTCGACCAGCGGGCGTTCCTCGAAACCAAGAATTTGCTTCATCGGGCCAGCCGCCGCCATTTTCAAGAGCCCGTTCACTTCCTCAATCGTCGTTGGCCGCGCAACCTCAAACACGCAGTCCGTCAGCGAGGCGTTCAAAAGCGGCACGCGCACGGCGATGCCGTCGAGCTTGCCGAGCAGTTCCGGG